>NZ_JAYKBQ010000011.1:0-53845 GCF_035282425.1 Parvimonas sp. M20
ACTTCTTCAAAAGCTACTAATGTTGTATCTTTTTCAAAATGTTTAGCATCCACAGTTGTACTTAATTCTACTTCTCCATTTTCTTGTTCTGCTACGAATTCTTTTTCTACTGTTACTTCTTTCCCGTCAACCATGAATGGCTTTCCTGTTTCTTTATCCATCCATACTAACTTAGCTGTATATTTCTTTCCTACTATTAAGTTATTATACTTAACTACATCTGTTAATACTACCTTGTCAGTTGGTTCGTCTTCTTTCTTGTCATTTACTGTTGCCTTTGTCTTTACTGTTGGTTTCTTACGGTCCGTAATTGTAACTTTTCCACCTTCTGATTTTACTATATCATCTTCTGCTACTTTTGTTACTTTTACATTTCCGTCTTTGTCAACTTCAAACTCTATATCTGTTACTGTTAAATATCCTTCAGGTGCTGCTTCTTCATGGAATACATATTTTCCTGCTCTTAATTTTAATTCCTTAGCTGTATCTGTTGATTCCCAAGAAACTGAATTTACACTCTTACCATTTTCACTAATTAAGTTTGTTCCATCTGCTGACTTAACTGTTATCTTTGCTCCAGCTAATTCTTTTCCACCTAAATCTACTTTACTTACTTTTACTGGATGATATTTGTAATCATCTACCATTGTTACAATAGTTGTAGAACCTTCTACTTTTACATTAGTTCCTTCTACTGTTCCATCAGGCTTTACTGTAAACTTAATTGTTGTAGCGAAAGTGTATCCTTCTGGTGCATTTTCTTCTTTAAGTGTATAACTACCAGGCTCAAGAGTTAATTGTTTAGCATTCCCATCTGAAACCCATTCTACTGATGGCACTTTAACTCCATTTTCTTTAATTAGATTTCTACCATCATCTGAGCTTAATTTAATAGTTGCTCCTGGTAATTCTGTTCCATTAATATCAGTTTTTCTAAATTTAAAATCAAATTCCTTAGGTTTATATGTGTTCTTTACATCCATACCTGTAACTTCAGAAGTATATCCTTCAGGTACATTTACTTCTCTTACAGTATAAACTATAGGAATATCCTTCCCATTTTCATCTCGTTTATCTGTTCTGTATTTAGGTAAATCCTTAAATTCATACTTCCATTGTCCATTTTGATCTGGTTTTACTGTTAAAGTCTTTCCTTGTACATCAACTCCATCAGCAACTAATTGAATAGTTACTTGTTCAGGACGAACATTATATCCCTCATCATTTACCCAAGTCTTTTCACCAGAAACACTTGTTAAAATACGTTTATTTTTAATATCTATACCTGTTAACTTATTTGCATTCGGTGTAAATTCCAAGTTTTGACTTGTTGATTCAACTTCATATCCTGGTGGTGTACTAATTTCTTTTAATATATATTTCTTAGTTGGATCCAATGTTTTTGTGGAAATAGCCTCTCCATTTGCTCCTGTAATCATTGTTTCAACTAATTCATTTGTATCTTTAACTCTAATTTCAAATTTCGCTTGAGGAAGTTTAATATTAGGATTAACTGCATCCACTTTTACAATCTTAACTTTCCCCTTATTTCCTTCTCCAGTTCCTCCTGAAGAAGCTGATTGGTATTGGAAAGTTAAATCTTTTGGAGAATCCCAACTAGGTGAAGTTCCTTTAGCATTATTAGTAACTTTAGTTCCAGGAGTATAAGTTGTTTTATAAGTAATAAATAATTGAGCTCCTGTTAAATCTCCAACAGGTTTATCACTTTCCTTCCAGCTTGTAACATTACCATTTGCATCAAAACTTTCTGGAATATGTGGTTTTACATTGCTCAAGTCAACAGTAAAACTCTTCTTATCTGCAGATAACTTAAAATTAGCACCAGGTATCTCTATTTTACCTTTATTTTGACCCAAATTGTTCAAAGATATTGAATATAATTTCAAAGAACCTTCTACAATTGTTTCATTACCTGAAAGTTTATCTTCAATTTTAAGATTAGTTAATTTTCCTGCACTGAAGTTAATTCTTAAAGACCATTTAACTTGATTACTATTACCAGGAATTTCTTCAGCCCATTTTGCAAATTGTTCTGTAGGTTTTCCAATAACTTTTTTAATATTTGCTTTTAGTTCTTTTGCTGTATTTCCAACTACAACTTTAAAAGTATTTACTTGTCCAAATTTAAGCTTCTCTTGAGAAAAATTTGCTTCCAGATGCATTGTCCCTTTAACATTATATTTATCCTTAACATAACTTGTAAATGTAGCTTTAATCTTACCGCCACCACCTGCTCCTGGTGTAACCACTGCTTTGGCAACAACATTCCCTGCATCATCACGCAAATCAAAATTAGTTGCCTCGCTCGTTGTAGGAAAAACCATATTTTCAGGTAAAGTAACCTCAAAATAATCCCCTTCTTTAAGAGTATTATTGTAATGAGACGCATCCCATTTCAATTTAAGTTTAACTTTCTCATAGCCATAATACTCAGATTTTTGATCAACAATAGAAAACTCCGTAACTGTAACATTCGGCTTTACTTCACCTTGTGCATGAATAAAAGCTGAACCAATCGTTTGAAATACCATTGATAAAATCAAAAAACATACTATAAAACCTTTCGATCTTTTTTTCATAAATATCCCCCTTCTAAATCAAATTATTATATCTAAATACACCTAAAAAAATAATTTGATTTTTATTATATTGTTCAATATATGTTTGCTCACACAATTTTATTATATCAAAATTCTAAAACAATGTCTATACATCTTATCTAAAAAAGTTTTATGATGTATGTATTGTCGTTTAATAACATGTTATCTTGCATTTTAATATCCAATTAGTTCTGCTAAATATACGATATTTACAACGATACCTTGTTCTTATATTATTATTGAAAATCTTTAATGTATTTTATCACAAATAGGAATTTTCTTTTAGTTCAACCTTTTGCCTTCACTAACATAACTATTCAGTTTTTATTCGTTTTTTCAGAAAAATTATGCTTAAGCAAGCAACAAAAAAGACGGTTTCAAAAACCGTCCTTAATTTTATAAATTATTTAATAAGTCTAGTAGCTCCAACGAAAGTATTTCCGAAATAACTTCCAAACAGTTTACTAACAATAACACCAGTTCCTGGAGTTGATGCATGAACAAACTTGTTGTTTCCAATGTAAATACCTACGTGACTAATTCTGCCACCACCATTATTAAAGAATACTAAATCTCCTTTTCTTAATTCAGAAGATTTAACTCTAGTACCATAATTAATTTGGCTATATGATGATCTACTTAAAGTAATTCCTACTTGTTTGTAAGCATAATATACTAGTCCTGAACAGTCAAAACCTACATTAGGATTAGCACTTCCCCAAACATACGGTTTACCTACTTGAGCTAAAGCTAGATTAACAACTGTATCCACATCAGCATTACTTGATTGGCTTTCTTGTCTAGATGAATTATTAGAAGAACTTGAATTGTTTTGTTTCTTAGATTTTTCTTCTCTCGGTTGTTGAACTTCAGGTTTCTTTTCAGAAAGATATGATTTCATAACATAACCAGTCTTTCCATTGAAGTTGAATTCAACCCATTCACCCTTATCTATACCATTTACTTTTTCTCCTTTTGATAACACGCCAAGTTTAGATGAACTAGATGATTGATCTGATCTAACATTCAAATTTTCTGTTGCGTAAAGACTAACCTTTTTAACAGGAGCCTTCTTTAGAGTTTCAGCTTTATTTTCTTCTGCTTTCTTTTCTTCAGCAGCTTTTATTTCAGTTTCATTTTTTTCAGGTTCAACTGTTTCCTTTGTTAAAAGTTCAACATCAATAGTTCCAACTTTATCATTCACAGAAACAATAGCCTTCTTATCACCACTCATTTCAACTTTAACGACAGAACCTTTTTCTACTTTAATAGTTTCTTCTTCGTTTTCGCTTAAAACTGGTTTCATTTCAGTAGATTCTTTTACATAATATGAATTTTCTTCTAACTCAGGCATTTTAGTATCTTCTTCACTAACTAAAGAGTATATATTATTATCTTGTTCTAATTTTGCTAATTCTAAAGCGGAAGGAACTTCAAATATCTTATCTGAACTACTGATTAATGATTTATTTACTTCTTCAATACTTGTCCTTTCAATTTTAACTTCTGTCTTGTCTGTTTCATCTGCAAAAGATTTTGATACTGGTAATGCAGTACAAACCAATGCACACAACATAGAAGTTGTTAAAACTTTCTTAATTTTCATAATTACCTCCTAACTCACAAGGACATTTTACAACAAGTATTGAAAAAAGTCAACAAAAAGTTACAAAAAAATTACAAAAGGTTACAAATAAGTTACAAAAATGTTTTTAGGTTCATTTATGTTTCGCATGATATGTTTCACGTGAAACATTTTTACTGTTTTTTATTTAATTCTTTGTTTCACGTGAAACATTTTTATAATTTTTTTTATAATTTTAAATATTATATCTAAAATTATGATATAATAATAGTAGTTTTATACTTGATGATAAAAATAGTAATAAAACAATATAGTTGTATTAAGATACATATTAGAAAGGAATTATGGTAAAAAAGAAAAAACACAAATAATAAGGAAATAAATATGAAAATTTTTGACGTTTTTAGAAAGAAAAGAGAAATGAGAGTAATCTCAGTGTTTAATCAAAAGGGTGGCGTTGGAAAAACAACTACAGTTGTAAATTTAGCGTCAGCTTTGGGTTTTAATAGAAAGAAAGTTTTGGTTATAGATATAGATCCACAAGGAAATTCTACTTCTGGTCTTGGGGTTGAAGATACCGATATAACTATTTATGATGTTTTAACCCATGAAAAAGATATAAATGATACAATTCAAAAGACAAAATCAAAAAATGTTGATATAATCCCCGCTAATTCAGACCTTTGCGGTCTTGAAATCGAACTTTTAAGTGTGGATAAAAAAGAATACTTGTTACAAAGTGAAATAGGGAAGATACCAGCTAATTACGATTTTATTCTAATTGACTGCCCCCCTTCATTGGGAGTTCTTAGTATCAATGCATTAGTTTCTTCACAAAGTGTACTAATTCCAATACAATGTGAATATTATGCTCTTGAGGGTGTGAGTCAGCTAATGAATACTGTTAATCTAATAAGAAAAGGATTAAATCCAGATCTTGAAGTTGAAGGTGTTCTACTTACAATGTATGATTCCAGAAATAATTTATCTGAAGACGTAAAAATTGAAACAGAAAATTATTTTAAGGACAAACTTTTTGATACAGTTATTCCACGAAATATTCGTTTAGCTGAGGCACCAAGTTTTGGAGAGAGTATAATATATTATGATAAAAATTCTAAAGGAGCTATTGCTTATTTATCTTTAGCTAAAGAATTGATTAAGAATAGGAGAAAATAATGAAAAAGAAAGGTCTTGGTAGAGGTCTTGGTTCTCTTTTAAGAGAAGAAGACTTTATTACTGATGAAAATTTATTAACCGTCGACTTAGATAAGTTAATTGCTAGGGAGGATCAGCCTAGAAAAAACTTTGACGATGCAAGTTTGGAAGAATTAGCTAATTCCATAAAGACAGACGGAGTTATTCAGCCGATTGTAGTTAGAAAAGTTGATGATAAATACGAAATAATTGCTGGTGAGCGTAGATTTAGAGCATCTAAATTAGCAGGATTAGAAAAAGTACCTGTAGTAGTAAAGAATGTTACAGATAGAAAAGCAAGAGAACTTGCTTTGGTAGAAAATATTCAAAGAGAGGACTTAAATCCAATTGAAGAAGCTATTTCTTTAAAAACTCTGATGGAAGAATATAAGCTTACACAACAGGAGCTTTCAGATATAATTGGAAAGAGCAGATCTTATATTGCAAATAATCTAAGGCTTCTTAATCTATCTGATTATATTAAGGAATATTTGATTCGTGGAGAATTAAGTCCAAGTCAAGGAAGAACACTACTTTCCTTAGAAACTGAAGAAGAAAGAAAAAAATACCTTGATAAACTGCTTGTTAAAGAAGTAAATATAAGAGATGTTGAGAAAAAAGCTAAACAAAGTAAAAATAAGAATGATGATATTTTTATAAAAGATATTTGTGAAAGATTAACAGAAGTTTTGGATGCAAAAGTTAAAATCCATTCAAAGAAAAAAGGTGGTCAAATAGAAATAAGCTATTTAAACGAAGCAGATTTACAACGAATAATAGATAGTTTAATGAATATATATAATTTGGAGTAATAATATGATTTATGTAGATAATGCTGCTACCACTTTTCCTAAGCCTAAAATAGTAACTGACAAGATAATGGAATGTTCTTTAGGTTATGCTGGAAACCCCGGACGTAGTGGCCATAAACTTGCTATGAAAATGGATTTAGAAATTTATGAGACGAGAGAAAAGATCTGTAAACTAATTAATGGAACAGAACCTCTTAATGTAATTTTCACTTTTAATGCTACAGATAGTTTAAATATAGCAATAAAGGGAGTTCTAGAAAAAGGAAATCATGTAATAACAACATCAATGGAGCATAATTCCGTTCTAAGACCACTTAATCAACTAAGAAAAGATGAAATAATTGATTTGTCCATTGTATATGCAGATAAACAAGGTTATGTAAATCCACAAAAGATTTTTGATGCAGTAACCCCTGAAACTAAGATGATAGTAACTACTCATATGTCCAATGTATTTGGAACTATTGTAGATATAAAGAGTATTGGAGAATTTTGTAAGGAAAATAATATTCTTTATCTTGTAGATGCAGCTCAATCCATAGGTGTTTTGGATATTGATGTTCAAGATATGAATATTGACTTGCTTGCATTTCCAGGTCATAAGGCTCTTTTTGGACCAATGGGAACAGGTGCTCTATATATAAAGGAAGGAATTAAAGTAAAACCTTTAAGGCAAGGTGGAACAGGAAGTTATTCTCATAGCATCGACCAACCCGATTTATATCCGGACAGTTTAGAGAGTGGAACTCCAAACGGTGTTGGAATAATTGCTTTAGGGAAAGGAATTGACTTTATGAATGAAGTAGGTATTGATAATATAAGAAATCATGAAATTAGTTTGAAAAATCATTTTATAGATTTACTAAAGGATAATGATGATATTATACTATATGGAACTTTAGATGATAGACAAGGTGCTGTTGTAAGTTTAAATGTAAAGGATATGGATAGCTCGGAAGTTTCCTATATATTAAGTGATGAATTTGACATTTATACAAGACCTGGTTTTCATTGTGCACCTCTTGCTCATAAGAGCTTAGGTACTGATGAACTTGGAGCGATAAGATTTAGCTTCGGATATTTTAATACAATAAAAGAAGTTGAAGAATGTGTAAATGCTTTAAAAATAATAATAGAAAGGATTAAAAAGTAGTGACTTCAATGATAGAATTTTTAAATTCACATTCAGGAATATTTTTAATTATAGTGTTATTTGGCTTAATTTTTATATCTTATCAATTCAGTCAAATAAATAAAAAACTTAGCTTTCAAAAGAGAAAATATGATATGCTTTTGAGGGGTAGAGGTGATTTGAATATGGGAGAATTAATTCAAGCTCAATCTAATGATATTTCTGAAATGGATAAGAAAGTGCAAGAACTTGCTTATGAAGTGGAAAAAGCAAAGAATAATTTTGCCATGCCTATTCAAAAAATTGGTTTCGTAAAATATGATGCTTTCCACGATTTAAAAAATAAACTGTCTTATTCAATAGCATTATTAGATGGTTTTAATGATGGTTTATTACTAACTACTATTTATGGTAGAGAAAGCTGTATAACTTATGCAAAAGAAGTAAAATCAGGCTCTGTAAAGCAAGAATTGTCAAAAGAAGAATTTGAGGCATTAAGGATGGCATTAGAAAAATAATGAGAAAATTGATGTTTATTTTAAATCCGAATGCATCAGGTTTTAAAAAATTTGACTTTAAAGAAGGTATAGAAAATTATCTAAAAAATAAGAACTTAGATTTTGAGTATGAAATTAAATGTTCAACAAAAGAAGGTGAATCCATTTTAATTGCTGAAAATGCAGTTAAAGATGGTTTTAATGAATTAATCGCAGTTGGTGGAGATGGAACTATCAACGAAGTTGGCGATGTGGCTATAAAAAACAATTTAAAACTTGGTGTAATTCCTGCGGGTACTGGAAATGACTATATGAACAGCCTAAATGAATCCTGTAATTTTGTAATTTGTATGGAGAGAATTATAAGGGGAAGTACAATACTTGTTGATTATGGCTCATTTTTAGACAAGTCATTTTTCAATATCGCATCTGTAGGTTTTGATGCAGAAGTTAATGAATATGCCGTAAAAGTAAAAAAAATCATTAAAAGTGGTTTTGCTTATAAAATAGCGATAGCTTTAGCTCTATTTCATCACAAGAGAAAGAGATATAAATTAATTATTGACGATGTTGAATATGAGGATGACTATTTTCTAATAGCCATAGGTATTGGAAGTAAATATGGTGGAAAAATTAATATTTTGCCATATGCCGATATGCAAGATGGACTTCTGGATATCTGTGCTATTAGATATAAATCAAAATTTGATATAATTAAAAAGATAAAGACAATTGTAAATGCAACTCATGTAAATGAGGATATAACTTCTTGCTTCAAAGCAAAGAAAATCAAAGTTATTTCAAAGAATGTCGAGATTAACTTTGACGGAGAATATATGTCCGGAGTTGATGATGTTGAATTTATAGTAAATGATAAAAAAGTAGAATTAATAATGTAGGGGGTAATTATGAATATTTTTGAAGAATTAACAGCAAAGATTAAGGGAACAAATAAAAGAATTGTATTTCCTGAAGGAGAAGATAAGAGAGTTTTGGGTGCTTGTGTTAGATTAAAAAAAGACGGTTTAGTAACTCCAATAATTTTAGGAAATGTTGAAGAAATCAAAAAAACTGCAAAAGAATTAAATGTTTGTGTCGATGATATTGAAATCATTGATCCTTTAAAAGCAGAAGATTTTGATGAATTAGTTGAAAAATTTGTTGAACGTAGAAAAGACAAAAACACAAAAGAAGAAGCTGAAACATTTTTAAAAGATGTAAATTACTATGGAACAATGATGGTACAAGTTGGAAAAGCTGACGGAATGGTTAGTGGAGCTATTCATTCAACAGGAGATACAGTAAGACCTGCTCTACAAATTGTAAAGACTAAACCAAATGTTTCAAGAACAAGCGGAGCAATGGTTATGCTTGGAAAAAATGGTGAAAGATATGTATTCGCAGACATTGCTATCAATATCACTTTAGAAGCAAAGGAATTAGCTGAAATTGCCGTTGAAACTGCAAAAACTGCTGAATTATTTGGCATAGATCCAAAAGTGGCAATGCTTAGCTTCTCAACAAAAGGCTCTGCAAAACACGAACTTTCTCAAAAAGTTGCAGATGCTACACAAATGGCGAAAGAATTGGCACCTGATTTAGCATTGGACGGAGAATTACAATTTGACGCTGCAATAGTTCCATCAGTAGGGGAACAAAAGGCAAAAGGTTCGAAGGTTGCAGGACATACAAATGTATTTATCTTCCCGGATTTACAATCGGGAAATATAGGATACAAAATTGCACAAAGACTTGGAGGTTTTGAAGCAATAGGGCCAATCCTACAAGGACTTAATAAACCTATTTCAGACCTTTCAAGAGGTTGTAATGAAGAAGATGTTTACAAACTTGCAGTAATTACCGCTGCACAAAGTATTTAATATATTTTTGAAAAACAAAACCGACATGGTTTTGTTTTTTTGTGGGAAAATTATGATATAATTATCTCATAGAAATATATTTTTAGGGAGGAAAGAAACAATGATACCTTTTATTTTTACTGCTGCAATTATATTTATAATAATTATATCTATAAATACTTGGAAAAGAGATGAATTATCACAAGAATCAAATAAAGATATAGAAAAAGAAAAAGAAATGGAAATGGATAAACAAGTTCAAAAGAAATCAAGTTCAATAATAAAATCTGAAAATAATAATTATAGATCTTATTCTGAAGTAACTATCTCACCGTACCAAAAAGCTTGTAACATTGTAAACTATTATGAAAAGAGAATTAGTACTTTGGATGATAATATTGAAAATTTGAAAGAGAATATAGAAAAGAAAAATGATGAAATCAAAGAAATAAAAGATAAAATTAAAGAATCCAAAGAAGAAATACAAGAATATACAGATGATATAGAGTTAAATATAGATGAACTTGAAGAAGTTAAAGAAAATTTAAAAGAAGCAGAAAAAAATAATAATGTTAAATTAATAGAAGAATTAAAAAATGACATTGAAGAAAAGGAATTTGATATTGAATATAATAATGATATGATAGAATCTTGTAAATTGGATATAGAACTTTATAATGATGAAATTGAAAATTTACAATTTGAAATTGAAGAAATTAAAACTTCTATAAAAGAAAATGAAAATGATATAAAAAACTATAAAGATACAATAGAAGATTATGAACAACAAAAGAAAGAATATTTAGAATTTGATGATGACGAAGATGATGACGAAGATGAAGAATATGAGGACTATAACTGGAGTTGTGATATAAATTATCATACATTTAAAGGTAATATTTATAGTAATAAAAAAAATTTATCTTATGAAGATTACATTACTGTTAGTGGTAGTTTTGAAACTTATATAGTAGGTAATACCTATGAAGGTAGACAAGAAAAATTTGAAAAGTATGTTGAAGATACTTATGGAAGTCTATTTTTTAGGATAAATGAAATAGGTACAATATACTTAGAATCAGACCCAGATAATCCTTATGATAAAAACGCTATAAAAGTAATGCATAATGAAATAGGACAATTGGGTTATATTCCAAAAGAACAAACTAAATATATCAGAAAATTTTGCCCATTAGATAAAATGAAAATATATTTTTATGCAAAATACAATAATGATGCTAATAAATTCTATACCAATTTATATCTTGTTAATAATGAAAATGGTAGATGTGGAATAGAGATGAGAAAGAGATATAAAGATGATGATGATAATTATATTAATGTAGATTATAAAATCTAAATCTATAAATCGATTTGGAGGTGAGTTTATGGAATGCTTGGATACTTCTTTTTTACAAAATGATGAAATAAAATTAGTTTTAGATAAATTTTATTCAGGAAATTTAGCTATTAACTGGGTTCCCGCCTATAGCTTTTATATATGCGACTTAAAAGGAAATAAAATGGGGAAATGTGATTTGAGAATTGGATATAGCGAAGGTCTATATTATGGTGGAAATATAGGATATACAATTTACGAAGAATACAGAGGTCATCACTATTCAGCAAAAGCCTGTAAACTCCTTTTTGAACTAGCAAAAAAGCATGACATGGAATATTTGTATATCACTACAAATCCCGATAACCACGCTTCAAATAAGATATGTGAATACCTAAATGGAGAGTTTTTAGGCATCTTTGAATTGCCCGAAGATAATGATATGAGAATAAACGACAATGAAACACATAAATGTATCTATAAATTTGTTTTACTTTAACTAAAATAATAATTATGCTATACTTATTTAAAAGAATTTTAAGATAAAATACTCAAAGGAGTGATATTTTTGAAAATTTTAATTGTCGAAGATGATGAAAATATATTTGAAATGCTGAAAAAGGAACTTTTGCTTTGGAATTATGAAGTAAAGGGGATTTCAAATTTCAATCAAATAGTCGAAGAATTTGTGGAATACCAACCACATTTGGTTTTAATGGATATTATGTTGCCATATAATAATGGTTATTTTTGGTGTGAGGAAATTCGTAAACATTCAAATGTTCCAATTATTTTCATTTCTTCAAAGAGTGAAAATATCGATATTGTAATGGGTATTCAATTCGGAGCTGACGACTATATAACTAAGCCGATAGATTTCAATGTAACTTTGGCAAAAATCAAAGCAATCTTAAGAAGAAGCTATGATTTTACAAAGGACTTTGAATTTTTAAGTTTTGCAAATGTATTTTTATATATGGATAAAAATATCATTAAATATAATGACAACGAAATTTCCCTTACAAATACGGAAACAATGATTTTGGAAACTCTTTTTAAAGCCAAAGGAGGAGTTGCTTCAAGGGAGTCAATTATGGAAAAATGTTGGCATGGAGATGATTATATTGACGACAACACTTTGGCGGTCAATATAACAAGACTTAGAAAAAAATTTGCAGATATTAGTTTAAATGATTTTATCCAAACCAAAAAGGGAAGCGGATATTATCTAAATTCTAAAATGGAGTAAAAATGGATAAATTTAAAAATTATATTTCAAAAATTTTACCTATTACGGTAACAACTTTTTTTATATTATCAGTATTCTGGGTTGTTTTTTTGCTTATGAATTTAAGCTCTGAAAGTTACTTTTTAGCTTTCGAAATAGTGCTTTTTTTCTATATTATATACCTGGTATTCATGGCATTTTTAACTAAAAAAGAGGAAAAACTAAAAAGTCAGATACTAGAGCTTGAAGAAGCTAATTTAAATTTAAGAAATGACTTTTTGGCAAAGGAAAAAGAATTACAAGAGTATTTTTTAATTTGGATTCATCAGATTAAAACTCCAATAACTGCAGGTAAATTAATCTGCGATGGCGATATTGAAAATGAAAATGTAAAAAATATAAAAAAAGAGTTGATTTATATTGAAGACTATACCAATATGGCTTTAAGCTATCTTAAAATGGCTAATCACAATACGGATATGGATATATCACTTGTGAATTTAGACGATATTATTAATCCTTTAATCAAAAAATATGCCATTCTCTTTATTTCAAACAATATAAAACTTGAATACAAAAAGCTGAATGTAAAAGTAATTACTGACAGCAAATGGTGTATGGTAGTAATTGAACAACTATTATCAAATGCAATAAAATATACAAAAAATGGCATTGTTTCAATAACTTTTAATGAAAAAGAAAATTATCTCGAAATAAAAGACAACGGAATCGGAATTAAAGAATCGGATCTTCCGAAAATTTTTGATAAGGGATATTCAGGCTTTAATGGAAGACAAAATCAAAAATCAACGGGAATAGGGCTGTTTTTAGTTAAACAAATTTTGGATAAACTCGGACAAAAAGTTAAATTGGAATCAAAATTAGACGAAGGAACAAGCGTAAAAGTCTATTTTAATATAGATTAGGAGAAAATTATGGAAAAAGATATTTTTGAAGAATATATTAAACATACAGAACCTGAAAAGAAAGAAAAAGCTTATGCTTGGAGTATCGGTATCGGACTTCAAGATGTTGACGGAATTAAGCCTTCAAAATATTTAATTGAAACTGCGAAACAAAATATTGAGGGAGAAATATCCTTAGAGCAAGCTGAAAAAATGATTACTGCTTATTATGAGGAAAAACCTAGCAGAAACGAAGATAGAAATAAGGAAGCTGACGAAGTAGCTTTACGAATTACAAGAATTATTACAGAACCCGCTTTTTCTTTTACACCAAATGAATATTTATCCATTCACTACAGACTATTTAAAGGGATTTACTCTCATGCAGGACAAATAAGAGAATATAATATCACGAAAAAAGAATGGATTTTAAATGAAAAAAGTGTAACTTATGGAAGTTTTAGCGAACTTTTTAAAACTCTGGAATATGATTTATCTCAAGAAAAAAGTTTTAATTACAAAAATTTGAATATGGATGAGATAATAAAGCATTTAGCTCTTTTTGTGTCAAAACTATGGCAAATACATGTTTTTGCAGAGGGAAATACAAGAACAACTGCTGTTTTCTTTATAAAATATCTTAAAACTCTTGGCTTTGAAGTTGGAAATGAATTATTTTCAGAACATTCTTGGTATTTTAGAAATGCATTGGTTAGGGCGAATTACAATGATTTAAAAAATGGTGTTTTTGAGACTACAGAATTTTTAGAAAAATTTTTAAGAAATTTATCACTTGGTGAAAAAAATATATTAAAAAATAGAGATTTGCATATATAGGAAAAACAAATGGAAATTAAAAGAATTACAGAATACAATAATCCCTTATTTTCACAAATTGTTTTAAATCAAAGGGGAGCCTTTTTAATTGACGAAGAACCTTATGAAATTGAAATAATTTCTAGTGATAGTGCCTTAGTTAGAGGAAAAAATAGAGAAAATTTTAAAAAACTTATTGAGTATTTTAGATATTATTCTCCACATATAAATAATTTTTTTGATGAAAATAATAAAAAAATTATTTCTTTTGAAAAGAAGCCAGCTTTAACTTTAGAAGTAGATAAAATTCAACCATCTCAATTTTATATTGATGAAGATAAAGTAAATGCACTCGAAAATTTTATTAAAAATTCTAAGGATATTGTAATTCAAGTTGTAAAATCCGATGACGGATATATCTGCGTTGATGGTCATACGAGGCTATTTATTGCTTTTTTAAAGAATTTTAAAACTGTTCATGCCATAGAAACTGAGTTTGACAATGATACCAACTACTTTGTTTCTCAGACAAAGAAAAGAAATATCTTTACAATAAAAGACTTAAAACTTGTATCTCATAGTGATTATAAAAATTTGTGGATTGATTTTTGTGATAGCTATTTTAATATAGATTAGGAGAATTTTATGTTTTATAATGAAATATTCGATAAAAATATTTTTAATTCTAAACTTGCAATTGCATATAGTTTTTCGAAGATTGGTGATTATTATATTTTACAATCGGATATTGATGTGGAAAATTTTAATGTGATTGTTAAAATAGGAAAAGACTTCTTTGAGGTAAATGTTATTGAATTACCTTTTAATGAGGAATATATTTTGTTTAATGTTTCAGACAGCAAAGGTAAATTCGTTTCAAAAATTAGAAAAAAAGTTAATGAACTTATTGAAGATATTGTAAAAAGCTGTTTTACATCTTTGGATTATAGAAAATTATTACTAGACTATGTAAAGGAAAAATACGGAACAATTCCTGAAGAGCCTTGGGAAGATAATAATCATGCAACAATAAAGACAACTAATACTAAAAAATGGTATGGAATTTTTATGTCTATTCCTTACAAGACTTTGGGTTTGGAGAAAAGCGGAAAGATTGATGTTTTAAATGTAAAACTTAATCCTGAACTTATAGAAAGTATGATTGATAAAAAGCATTTTTTCCCTGCCTATCATATGAATAAAAAATACTGGATTTCAATTGTTTTGGATTCAGATACGGATTTGAATTTGGTTAAGAGCTTAATTGACGAGAGTTTTAAATTAGTCGAAAAAGCGAAAGACTAATGGGAATTTTATACCCAACATTTCAATAACCTTACAAAATTGTAAGGTTATTTTTGTTTTTGTAATATTAGATAAATGTTTGGCGTAAAAATTTTTGCTAAAATATTATTGTAAACGAAAATAATATTTTTTGGAGGTAATTATGAATATATTAGATGTTAAAAATTTAAAAAAGATTTATGGAGGAATGGGACGTGTAAAGACTGAAGCCCTTAGAGATGTGAATTTTTCCGTTGAAAAAGGAGAATTTATAGCTGTTATGGGAGAGTCAGGAAGTGGTAAAACTACTCTTTTAAATATAATAGCAACATTGGATAAGGCAACTGAAGGATCAGTTTTTATTGGAGGAAAGAATGTAAATTCTTTAAGCAATTCAGAAGTTGCAAGTTTTAGACGTGAAAAGTTGGGCTTTGTTTTCCAAGATTTTAATTTATTGGACTCTTTCTCAAACAGAGACAATATTTATCTTCCACTTGTTTTATCAGATGTAAAACCAGCAGTAATGAATGAAAAAGTGGGAGAGATTGCTCCTCTTTTAAAGATAAGTGAAGTTTTAGATAAATATCCTTACCAAATTTCAGGTGGACAAAAACAAAGAGTTGCAATCGCTAGAGCAATTATAACTAAACCTGATTTACTTCTTGCAGATGAACCTACAGGAGCATTAGACTCAAAATCTGCTGATATAGTTATGAAAACTTTCTGCGATATAAATAACAGTGGACAAACAGTTTTAATGGTTACTCACTCTGTAAAATGTGCTGCTTTTGCAAAAAGAGTAATTTTCATAAAAGATGGTAGAGTTTATCACGAAATTTATAAAGGAAGTGACGACAACTTAACTTTTGCTGAAAAAATAAATCAAGCTCAAATCATGTTAAACGGGGTGAATAACTATGAAAAGTAAAATGGCTTCAAAATTTGCTTTTAGAAATATGAAGGCGAATGCTTTGCTTTTAACTCCATTTTTAATAGCAAGTAGTATTATGGGAACTCTATTTTTCGTAATGGCTTCCCTTGGACAAAATCATTATATAGAAAAAAATCATGAATATGTAGCAATCCTTATAAAATTTGGAATTTTTATAGTTGGAATTTTCACATTTATATTTATCCTATATGCCAACAGCTTTTTAGCTAAGAGGAGAAATAAGGAATTTGCCCTATATGGTATTTTAGGTTTAGAGAAAAAACATATTGCTAAAATTATTTCAATAGAATATATACTAAACTTTTTGACAGTTAGTTTCTTTTCAATAACAGGTGGATTTGTTCTTGGAAAATTGGCTTTTATTCTGCTTAATAGAATAACTAAAAATATGACTGCAAAAATAATGGACTATAATTTTTCAATTTCTTCTGCAATATTGACTTTAATATTCTTAGCTATAATATTTATATTGATATATTTAACAATGGTATTTAAGATTGGAAAATCAACTCCTATAGAACTTCTTTCAAAGCAAAAAAAGGCAGAAGGAGAGCCAAAGAGTAAATTTATCCTTGGAACTTTAGGCTTTATAATTCTGTGTGTAGGATACTATCTTTCAGTTACTTCAAAGGGGAATCTCAGTAGCTTTTTTACATTTTTTCCTGCAGTTATTGCTGTAATAATTGGAACTTATCTAGTATTTATTGCATTTAGTATTTTGATTTTAAAAATGCTAAAAAGAAAGAGAAATTTATATTACAAAGCAAAAAATTTCCTTTCAATATCAGGAATGTTATACAGAATGAAATCAAATGCAGTTTCACTTGCAAGTATTACACTTCTTTCAACTTCAATTATAGTTACTTTAGCAACAACATTGACTATAAATTCGAGTATAAAAGATCTTACAGATTCTATCCATCCTAATGATTTTTATTTATCATCCTCAGTAACAGGAAATAATAAAGATATACTCGAAAATGGAGAAGAAAGAAAAAAAGAAATCTTAAATATTTTAAACAAAGCATTAAAAGAAGATGAAAAAATTAAAAATTTAACAGTCAAAAAGACTATAATGAATCCTGTAATAAATGAAAATGGAAAGATTACTCCTTTGGGTAAAAGACGTGCATTATCATCATTTTTAATTATCGAAACATTAGAAGATTTTAATAGAAACAACAATACTAATTATACTCTTAATGATGGTGAGTTGTTATATTCCACTAACTCAAAAAATCTTAAAGATTATGAAAGCTTGGATTTCGCTGGAAAAAATTATAAATTAGTAAAAGTAAAAAACTTATTTCCTATGAGCATATCTGCTGAAGGAATGATAATTATTGTAAAAGATAATGAAACTTTTGTCAAAATGTTAGAAGAATATACTTTTAATTATAATGAAAAACAATTAAAATATAACCTAGATTATAATTTTGATTTAGACTCTGCTGATAAAGAAGCTTTTTATACGAGATTACAAATAGATTATAACATATTTGTTCAACAAAAAGATGTATTTAGTCATTCTTTGTCTTCAAAAACTGAAGTTGATGCTTTCGCTTATGAATTAAATGGTGGTCTATTATTTTTCGGAATGATAGTTGCGTTAATTTTCATAACAGGGACAGTCTTAATCACATACTATAAACAAATTTCTGAAGGCTTTGAAGATAAACAAAGTTACCATATAATGAAAAATGTAGGACTTCCAGACTCAATTATCAAAAAGAGCCTTAGAGTACAAATACTGTGGATTTTTTTCCTACCACTTGTTATAGCAACAATTCACTCAATATTTGCTTTCCCAATCCTATACAATATACTTGGAGGACTTGGTTTCCAAAATATAAGAATTTTCACAATTAGTTTTGCTACAATTGTACTTAGCTTTTCAGTAATTTACTTTATAATATACTCAATAACTTCAAGAGTTTACTATAAGATTATAAGATAGAAATACTAATGATACTAATAAAAAAATCACTGTTTTACGCAGTGATTTTTTTATTATTATTGTAAAACAACAAGTTTCTTGGGTGCTATCCAAATGGAAAGTATAATGGAAGGATGAGTTTATTCTTCCTTTGATTTTAAAAAATCATAATTACAAAGATATTCTTGATTAGTTACATTTGGAGAACATAATATCTTATATAAAATTTCCTGTACTTCTTTCTTAACTTTAAAATCAAATGCATTATAATCATGATCATTATGAGTATCTCCCTTTTGAAGATGAATTCTATTTCTTAAAGAACGTAACCTATTCAATTCTGGGTAGACTAAATGGTCAACAGAAAGTCCTGTATGATGTTTATTCAAACATTTTATCATTTCATCTAATGACATTACAGAATTTACAGGCGTAACTTTTTTTACAATTTCTGTTTTTATAACTAACTTTTCACCATCTTTCATTTGAGATGCTTTTGAGACAAGTATAGTTTCTTCGTCATTTTTCTTCCACCAATTATTAGATTTTATTATATTGCTGAATATTCCTTCTAATATACTCATACTAGTAATTGTATAACTTTTAACAAGCATAATATACATTACATTTGATACATTTAATTCCGAAAACTCTTTCTCTAAAAATTCTAAGTATTGAAGACTATAAGCAAGATTGTCAATTAACGGATGATATCCATCAACGGAACTATTAAGAATAAATCCTTCCCGAAATTTTGAAATAGCTGTAGGATACCATCTTTCTTTTGTTATAAAATTTTTAGATTTAATTAATGTTTCAAAAGGTAAATCTGACATAATCTTTATTCTCCAATTTTATTTTTTATTTCAATATATAAAGTATACTAATCAAAAATAAATTGTAAAATATATTTAGTTTAATAATATTTTTTATCTATTTTTATCTAGCCATTCTTTAACTATTTTATAATAATCTCTGGCATATTCATATTGTTTTGTAGCATATTCTCCAAAATGAATACCAAAGTCTAATTTATATTCACACCAATTGCTCCAAAGTAGTCCACAACAAGCAATATAGGCATAAATTTTTATTTTTGTAATCTCGTCAACTTCTCCATTAAAATAAATATCTATCAAATTATCAATTTGATTTTTATCATATAGAGAGTATATGCAAAACATTGCTATATCAATATCCGGATCTTGCATTGCAGCATATTCCCAATCAATTAAACGAAGTGTTCCGTCTGTTGAAAATAAAAAATTATCACAATTTGCATCTATATGAGTTAAACATTTTGGCTTTCTATTTTTTTCTATAAATTTTTCTAATGATAAAATATTCTCTTTTACTTCTTTGTAATCAGAATAAATTGAATTTTTTTTCGTCCACAAAGACTCATAGAAATTAATTTTTTCAAAAACATCAAACTCATGACCTACTTCTAAACCTAGTGAATGTAATTCTTTTATTTTATCCATACATTTTCTTAAGTCTTCATCATTTTTGTCATCACAATTTCTTGAATTTTCAATAAATTTTGTAATCTTATATCCATTATCTGCATTAATATAAATCAAATCATCACAAATATTTTTATCTTTAATAAGAGAATAAACTTCTGCTTCTTGAACTCTGTCTATAAGCTCAGATGTTCCCTCTCCCGGAATTCTCATAATATACTTTACATTATTTACAGTAAAAACAAAGGAATTATTTGTCATTCCCTTTTTTAAAACTTCAATAGCTTGAATATCATCAATATCCACATTTAAAGCCTCACAGATAATTGAAATTGCCTTTATATGTGTGTTGTTAATAGCCTTTCTAATTTCTTCTAACTCTTCTTGAGAATACTCATTTATTTTAGATAAATCTATTTGGTTACTATATTTGTTTATGTAAAGACTCTTCAGTACATCTAAATCTATTTTGTTCATAATACCTCCTTGTAAATCTCTACTTGAACATTATATATTAATATTTTTAAAAAATCAACATTTAAGGAAAAATAGTTTATAAAGTTGAAAAAAATATCCATAAAGTGTATAATATTAATAGTTTTACGCCAGATGGTAAAACTATTAATATTTCATCATAATTACTCTAATTTAATTATAAAAAAGGAATTATGATTTAATTATCTAGTTTTACGCACAATGGTAAAATTAGATATATTTTACCATAATTACATTAATTTAATTATCAAAAAGGAATTATGATAAATCATACTTTCCATTTTAGAAAAATTTTTAAAAGTAAAGTATGATGAAATTAGGTTTTCTTTTTAGTTTAGTTTATGGTAAGCTTAATTTTAATAGAACTAGTTTTTTAATTACTAAGAAAATTATTAAAAAATGGTTAATATATTTAACTACTTATAGTGCAATTTATAAATTTAATTATAAGTAGTAATTTGATTTTTAAGAATAATTGTGATAAAATAGTTATTCAATTTTAAATTTGGAGATTTTTATGAAAATTGAAAATACAATTTTGCTGGTATTAGATATTCAGGAAAAATTAATGCCTGTTATACAAAACAAAGAAAGCATTATAAAATACACGAATATTTTAATTAAGTCCTGCAAAGAACTTAATATTCCTATAATTTATACGGAACAATATCCAAAGGGACTTGGCGAAACTGTTTTGGAAATTAAAGAGTCTTTAAAAGACTCAAAAGCAAAGTATTTTGAAAAGAACAGTTTTTCAGCCTATCCACTTATTAAGGAAGAAGTTTTAAAACTTAAAGAAAAAGAAAAAACTTCAATTATTGTTGCAGGTGTGGAAACACATATTTGTGTATATCAAACTATAAGAGATTTAAAGAGTAACTTTGAAATTTATGTTCCCTTTGAAACTGTAGGTTCAAGAAATCCTGAAAATTATACGAATGGCTTGGACTTAATTAGAGAAATGGGAGCAAGTGTTACTAATGTCGAAACTATACTTTTTGATTTGATTAAAACATCAGAACACAGTAGTTTCAAACTAATCAGTAAATTGATAAAGTAAGGGAGTTTTATATGAAAAAGAAATTTATAATAACTTTTATTCTATCCTTAGCTCTATTTGGAGGAATTTTTTGGGTTGCAAATAAAGTTTTGGATATTATGGAGTTAACTTCAAAAGTAGAATTTGTAGGTAGCGATTTAGGCGAAGGAAATAATATTGAACAACGTGTTGAAAATGAACTTTTATTTTTAGTTTTAGGTTTAGACAGTGATGATTTCAGTGGAGCTACAACCGAACAAAACAGAACTGATACAATGATCTTGTGTAAAGTTAATTTTGAAACTGGAAAAATTGATATTCTATCAATCCCTCGTGATTCTAGAGTTATGGTTAATGGAAAACTAGATAAGATAAACCATGCTCACCATTTTGGTGGTCTTAAACTTGCTATGAAAACTACAAGAAATTTCTTGAATTTAGATATAGACTATTATGTAAGAGTTAATTTCTTCTCTGTTAAGGATATTGTAGATGCACTTGGTGGTGTAGAAGTTGATGTCCCTGTTAAAGTTGATGTTGCAGAAGACAATGTTCACTTAAAACCAGGTAAACAAATTTTAAATGGAAAACAAGCTCTACAATTTGCAAGATTTAGAGCAGGATATACAGAAGGTGATGTTGGTCGTGTTAAAGCTCAACAATTACTTATAAAGGCAATGATTAAAGAATTAACTAAGCCTAAAAATATTGCTAAAATTCCTCAAATTTTAGAAGTTGTTAAAAAGACTGTAAATACAAATATTCCATTCTCAACAATTACTAAATTAGCTCTAAAAGTAAAAAATTTAAATGAAGATAATATAAATACTCAAATAGTGCCAGGAGAATCTGCTTATATAAACAATATAAGTTATTTCGTTCCTAATCGTTCAAAATTAAATGCTCTTGTTAAAGAGATGTTCGGTGATTATCTATTGAGTCAAAATAACAACACACAAGTAGATATAGACGATAAAAAGAAAACAAATACTAAAAACAATAACACCAATAACAATAATAAAAATAACAATACAAATAAAAATAATACTAATAAAAATAACAAAAAGAACAATAACAGATAATTTGGGTGAATATGGAAAACGAGAGAAAAAAAGAACATTTAGAAAATTTTTTAAAGAGCAATTTCAAATCCAATACTCTATTTGAAAATGTGTATATTGAACATTTTGCATTAACTGATTTAAATTTTGATGAAATTGATACATCTGTAAATTTTTTGGGGAAAAAACTTTCTTTTCCACTTATAATAAATGCAATGACAGGTGGGGCAGAAACTTCCTATGATATCAATGAAGACCTAGCAAGACTTTGCAAAAATTTTAATATAGCATTTGAAGTTGGAAGTCAAAAAGTTGCACTACAAGATGAAGAACTTGTAGAAACTTTTACAGTGGTAAAAGATATTTTAGATAAAAAAAATATAGTAATTTCAAATCTTTCAGCATTATCAAGCCTTGACGATGTAAAAAAAGCCGTTGAAATGTTAAATTCCGATGCAATTTCTCTCCATTTGAATCCTGCTCAAGAGATTGTTCAGTTTGAAGGAGATAGAAATTTTTCTGGAATTTTAGAAAATATTGAAAATATCGTTAAAAACTCGAATGTTCCCGTTATCGTAAAAGAAACAGGTTGCGGTATTTCTAAAAAAACTTGTGAAAAGTTGTTGAATGTAGGTGTAAAATACATTGATATCAGCGGTTTTGGCGGAACAAATTTCATTGAAATTGAAAATTTAAGAAGAACGGATTTAGATTTTACGAATATTTATGGTTGGGGAATTCCAACTGCAAAATGTATAATAGATTGTAGAAATATTTCAAAAGACTTTACTCTAATCGGTTCCGGTGGAATAAAAACCGGAGAAGATATTGCAAAAGCCATTATACTAGGTAGCGATATGACTGCTATTGCAGGAGAGGTTTTAAGATATTTAGTTCATGGCGGATACAAATTCGCCGAAAATTATTTAAAATCTCTAATCTATCAAACTAAGATGATTATGTTGCTTCTTGGAGTAAGAAATATTGAAGAACTTAAAAAAGCTGAATACAAAATATTTGGAAAATTAAAAGATATATTAAATTATTAAAAAATGAGAGTTTTGATGACTCTCATTTCAGAGCATAGACAAAGTATAACTTTTGTCTGTGCTTTTTTTATGTATTTTTGTTTTTATTAAATTATTTGACTATAGTCCAATTATTATACTACTTATTCTCTTTTTCTCCGTTAAAAAAGTGTCAACAATTGCTCATTGACACTTTGTCATCAGTCTGAAATGAGAGTTTTGATAACTCTCATTTTTTTATACTAAGAAGGGGAGACCTTTTAAAAACTTTTTGTCTTTAAATCTACTTTTAAAATATATGGTACAAATACAAATACCAATAAAACTAATCCTGAAAAAATGAATATATATGAGCTTTTAAAATTATCAAATAAAATAGAATAGAATAATATCCCAAGTGGATTTAAAAGCTGACAACCCGTTTCGATAATACTAAAAACTCTACCCTGATATTCATGTGGAATAGCCTTTGTAAACCAAACCATTAATGGAGTATTTACAAAATTTCCAACAAAATTAACTCCAAATGCAAATATCACAAAAACTATAAAATATGAAAAAGTGTTGAGTTTAAATAATAATGCAATTCCTAAAAATAATAAAACTCCTGCAGTTCCACGCAACCATTTAAAAGAAAACTCCAAAGGACTTTCAATATCGTTCATCATTGACAAAATTATAGATGAAACTATTATTGCTAATGGAAATATCGCATTTACAATACCGTAAAGATAATCAGAAATCTTAATCTCATTAATCAAAACATAGGGAAGTCCAACCGAAACTGAAGCAAAGAGGAAATTTATAAACATTGCAAAGAAGATAATAAAAACTAAAACCTTTTTGTCTTTCATATATTTGATGCCTTCAACGAACATCTTTAAAACTTTCTTTTCTTCATTATTCTCTGTTCCTTCAGTCTTAATAAGATTAAAATTAATAAAAAGTACAATTAAAATAGTTATAAACTCGATAACTGCTTCTAAAAGCACAAAATGGATTAATTCTAATTTTGTAAGTAAAAAAACTGCTAAAATCGGAGAAATTATATAAACCCCCGAAGATGCAATCTGTTGAAAGGATTTTACCTTTTGAATATACTCTTCACATACAACTTTTTTTACTGAAGATGCAAAAGCATTATTTAAAAATTGATCCGCGACTTTTAAACAAATTAATAACATATAGGTATTAATTAAATTTGTTTCAGCATTAGAATTTAAACTTAAAGCATATAAAATCAAACTTACAATGCTAAAAAGCTGAGCAATTACTATTACAATCTTCTTATTGTATTTATCGACAACAGCTCCAACAAAAGGAAGTAAAACAAGTGCAACCAAAGGTCCTATAACTTGAGAAATACCGAAATTTAAAGCTGATTCCGTTTTTTTCAAAATCAAAAGACCAATTATAAAAGACAAAATAGAACTACCAAAGTTTCCAGTTATTGTTGTCATAATTAATTTTATCATCTGTTTTCTTGATTCTTTTAAAATATCCATGATTTTTACCTCTTAACACTTTATTTTGATTATATTATACAACGTATAATATAATATGTCAATAGTTTGTTGGGATTTTTATATAATGGTGGCTTTGTTGAGGGAGTATTTCTTTGTAAAGTACTTAAAGTGGGTTATTCCTATGAAATATTAATATTAAATTATCTACTATATAAAGAAATTTTTCTAATTGTCAATTATTAATTATTAAGAAATTTAAAGTTTATTTACTTTTAACGTTTAGCTCTTAAACAAAGCAATTTCCCATATACGTCATTTCGACCGGAGTGAAACGGAGCGGAGAAATCTCACACTATTACTTGTTTACAAGCAATAGTAGGTCTGACGCAAAGATTGTTCAAATCTTTGATTTGAGTACAATCGACTGTGGAGATCTCATACTTTTGCTTTAGCAAAAGTAATGTATCGTAGATACATAGACTACAGAAATATCCTACCTGCAATATGTTAGAATCGACTAAAAATGCTTAATTCAGAATTAAGGGGCTTTATGAGATCTCTCCACTTCGTTTCGCTTTGCTCAACTCCGGTCGAGATGACGTGTTAAGAATATCTCTATTCAAAGTTCTATGACGTGAATTTCTCACAAAAAAAGACGGTGCACCGTCTTTATTTTCCTATACAGAAATTTGAAAAGATATTATCCAAGATATTTTCGGAAATATTTTCTCCGATTATTTCTCCAAGCACTTCATAGGATCTTCTTAAGTCCACTTCGCAACAGTCGATAGGCACCATATTTTTTAAATCTACATAGAAAGATTTTAAATATTCTAATGAGCTCTTTAGACTGTTTTCATGTCTTACATTCGTGATTAAAGCCTTGTCCTTAATCTCTATTTTGCCATCGAAAAACATATCTATAATTGCCTGTTCAAGTTTTGAAATGCCTTCATTTTTTAGAGCTGATATTTCTATTAACTCAAAATTTACCTTTTCTTTTAATTTTTCTTCATTCAATTTTTTATCCAAATCTACCTTATTTAAAATTCCAATAGATTTAGTTGTATTTGCAAGATTTATTATCTTTTCGTCTTCTTCATCAAGCTCTCTTGAAATGTCAAATAAAACCAAATTTAAGTCTGAATTCTCACTTGCTTCGATAGATTTTTGAACTCCGATTTTTTCAACGACATCAGCAGTATCTCTAATTCCTGCAGTATCGTTAATATTTAACTTAATTCCTGAAAGTTCAATGTCTTCCTTAATTAAATCTCTTGTAGTTCCTGCAATATCAGTTACAATCGCTCTTTCTTGTCTTAAAATTCTATTTAATAGGGAAGACTTTCCAACATTAGGCTTACCGATGATTGAAACATTTATTCCATCTTTTAAAATTTTTCCCTTATTAGACTCACCAAGTAATTCTTCCATTTCAGCCATTAATTTTTCAGTCTTTAAAATTACATTATCAAAAGGCAATTCTTCCTGCATATCTTCTGTAAAATTGATAGAGTACTCAACAAAGCTTAAAATATCTAAAAGCTGTTCTCTAAATTCTTTAATCTTCTTACTCAAATGACCTTCAAGTTGATTAATCGCACTCTTATGAGAAAATTCAGTTTTCGCCTTTATTAAGTCGATAACTCCTTCAGCCTGGGACAAATCAAGACGACCATTTAGAAAAGCTCTCTTTGTAAATTCTCCCTTTTCTGCAAGATCTGCTCCGTTTTCAAGACATAAATTCAAAACTCTTTTAAGACATACAATGCCTCCATGAGTAAAGATTTCAACTATATTTTCCCTCGTATAAGTATGAGGTGCAAACATAAAGCAGACCATAACTTCATCAATGAGTTCATCTTTATCGTAAATATGACCATATTTCATCATTTTATTGGATTTTTCGTCTATCTTTTTTTTATCATAAGGTTTGAAAAAATTTTTTACAATATCTACCGACTTTTCACCACTAAGCCTTACAATTCCAATACCTGATTCACCTGTAGCAGTAGCAATAGCAACAATAGTATTTTCCATATTTTCTCCTTGTTGTTCCACAATAAAAAGAACGCCTAAACGTTCTTTTCATTGCATATTAAAACCTAGGCTTGATAACAACCTTTCTATGTGGCTCTTCACCTTCACTCATAGTAAATACACCCCTCATATTGTATAAAGTTGAGTGAACAATTCTTCTCTCGTAAGCATTCATAGGTCTAAGTCGCATAACCTTTTTATATTTTATAGCTTTTTTAGCAAAAGTCATCGCCATTTCTCTGATTATTTCTTCTTTTCTCTTCTTATATCCATTTATATCTAAGAAAATTCTCTTTTCTAAAGAAGTATTTCTTCTTGAAAAAATACTTACAATATATTGAATACTTTCCAAAGTTTCTCCGGATTTTCCGATCAAAGTCTTAAAATCATCAGATTTGTTTATATACAAATTAACAGCTTCTTCATCTTCATCAGAAGTTACTTCGCAGTCAACTCCCATTTCTAAAATTAAATCCTTTAAAAAACCCTCAATTTTTTTTACATCATCACTTTTAACAAGAACTTCTTCCTTACAACAAGTTTCTTCAACAACTTCATCTATTACTTCTTCTACATGCTCTTTAGACTTTTCTTTTTCTTCTTTTAGCGAAACTTCAACCAAAGCATCTTTTGAACCAAAACCCAAAAAACCACTCTTAGGTTTTTCAATTACTTTAACATCAACATCTGAAATTTCAGCTGATAATTCTGATAACGCAAGCTTAACAGCTTCATCGACAGTTTTTGCTGATTTTACAACTTTCATTTTTTGCTCCTTTCTACTAATTACTCATTTTTTTATTTTCGTAAGCAGTCAAAGCTAATCTCAATAAAATTTCTACAATATTTGTCATAGCCCAATAAAGTGCAAGACCTGCAGAGAAACTCTTTGCAGAAATAAATATTATCAAAGGGAATATATATTTCATAGTTTCCATAGACTTTGCACCGGGATTATCCTTTTGATCTCTATTGCTCAAATCAAGATAAATATATTGAGTAATTGCATTTATCAAAGGAAGTCCATATAAAAGCGGGTCCGGTGCCGATAAATCTTTAATCCAAAGGAAATTTTTCATAACATCCGCATTCTTATCCCCAAAAATATATAACAAAGGCTCTCCCATTACTGAAAACATCGCTATAACTAAAATTAAATTGAAAATCATAGGTAAACAACCACCAAGTTGTTTAATTCCATGCTCTTTATTAAATTCCATAAGTTTAAGATTCATAGCTTGTTGATCATGTTTATATTTTTCTCTTATCTTTTGTTGCTCTTTAGCAAACTTTGCTTGAATCTTTTGACTCTTTATACTACTTAAAAATATTGGGAAAAGTACAATCTTAAAAATTATTGAAATTATAATGATACTAATCGCTAAATATGAAATACTAGCAGGTTCATTAGGTAAAATTGAAGCAACCCCTTCATAAATAAATTTCAATACAGATCCCATTAAATTTCTTAAAAATGCCATTTATTCCTCCTATTTTAGTGGATCATAACCACCTTTTCCAAAAGGATTACATCTTAAAATTCTCCAAATAACTAAAAAAGTTGCTTTAAAAAAATTGTATTTCTGATATGCTAAAATAGCATATTCCGAACAAGTCGGAGTAAATTTACATTTTCCATGTCCATAAAGACCTGAAATATACTTTCTATATAATTTAATCAATAAAATCATCAATCTTCTCAATTTAAAACCTTCTTTAAAGCAAAATTAATAAGTCTTAATAAAGACCTCTCAAGTTCAATGTAATCAATTTCTAAAGTGTTTTTTTTCGGTAAAATTACCATTTCATAACCTAATCCTAAATCACAAACATTAAGTCTTATTATCTCTTTTATTCTTCTCTTAATCAAATTACGTTTATTTGCCTTTCCAAACTTTTTAGTAACGGAAACACCGAACTTAACTTTTTTTCTATTTGTCGGTCGGATAAAAATGGTAAAATTTTTATTCCAAAAATTTTTTCCACGTCGGTAAACAGTTTGAAACTCTCTATTTTTTCTTAATCTAATTTCCTTATTCATATATCATCTTTCCATGCTTCAAACACAAAGCAAAAAGCTGAATTTTAGAAAAGGCCACACTAATGTTGGCCTATGCTGATAAAACTTTTCTATTTTTAAGTCTTCTTCTCTTTAATACAGCTCTACCTGCTTTTGTACTCATTCTCTTTCTAAAACCATGAATTTTACTTCTTTTTCTTCTATTCGGTTGATAAGTTCTTTTCATAATATAGATGACACCTCCTTATTATAATCACCTTTAGGTTATTCAATAAAACACTACCATAGATTATAAGCTATTTTAAGTATAATTGTCAAGTAAAAATATAAAAATTTTATAAATTTTTATACAGATTAAGAGCAAAATTTTTAATTCAGAATACAAGTATTTACATTTGACAAAAATGATGATATCATTAAATTAAAGTGATATTGGAATTTATGTGAGGGATAAATATGAAATACACACCAGAAAAATTTGAACTAAAAGATGGTAGAATCTGTGTAATTAGAGAAATTCAAGTAAAGGATGCTGCAGAAACTGTTGAATATTTGAAGACTGTTATGGGAGAATCTGATTTCTTGTATTCTTATCCAGAAGAAATAACTATGTCTGCAGAAGAGGAAGCAAAAATGATAAAAGGCTTTAATGAATCTGATAATACACTTATGCTTGTTGTCGAAATGGATGGAAGACTAATTGCAAATGGCATGATTACAAAACTGACAAAAAAGAAAATGTGCCATCGAGGGAATGTCGCTGTTTCTGTGCTGAAAGAATTCTGGAACTTAGGAATAGGAAAGAAATTGCTTATTTGTCTTGAAAAGCAAGCTAAGGAATGGAATCTTTCCCAAATTGAACTGGATTATTTCTCAGGTAATAAAAGAGGAAGGGCTCTTTATGAGAAAATTGGATTCATACAAGTTGGAGAAACTCCTAATGCCTTCATTTTGAAGGATGGAACACGATACAACAATATAAAAATGATAAAAGGTATTTAAAAAAATTTTTCGCTCTACAAATCCAAGTTTACTGGATTACCAATACACCTAAAAGAACGAAAAAATTATAACTAAAAGTGTTGATATAGTTATATGATTTAACTGATGGGGTTCGTGTCATAATAATCACAGTGGCAAATAGTCAAGGTAATACAAGAGTTTTGAAGATAATTCAAAGAAATAGAGAGATGATTAAATGGTGGTAACTTAAATGGAAAAAATTTTAAAGAAAGTCATCCAAGGATTGATATAAACATAGGCGAACAGATAATATCAGTTATTTGTTATCTTTCAATAAAAAAATAATACCATTAGGTTAAAGAGATATTGGAATTTATTAAAAATAAAAGATTATATTTATAAAGTTTTTGGAGGATAAAAAATGAAAAATAATTATACATTTAGAAAATTAATAAGAATACTCTTTTTGCTTTTTATATTTTTGACTGTATTTTATAGTTTACATATAATGCAATAATATTCAAAATAATTTTTATAAATAGGGAGGATTTTAAATGAGTTATTTATGTTTTTTAGTAATAATGATAATTTTGTCATTAGTTTCAGTTGTATTTAGCCTAATTGCACCAATTATGGTTCAAATTTGGAGTAAAAGTGTAGAGGGAATTACTATCTATAGAATTTTACTTTTATCTATAATTATGGCTGTTTTTATGCTAATAAATATTTTATTTATTGTAATAAAAGAACATTATTCAAGAAAGTTAAATAGAGAGAATTTTTTCGACTATCTAAAAGATATTTTAACTTTAAAATATGATTACATAATTTCCGAAGGAATAATGAAAATTTTGGATAAGACAATAATGAGTGTTAACAATATTTATCTGTTTATCACAGGGGATAATATCAAATTAATAACAAATTCACTCGTTATGGTAGTTGTTTCTGTTTGGATTTTATATATTAATAAATACATATTTCTCGCTTGTTTAGTAGTCATTCCTATAAATATTTTAGGCTTTGCCAAGATAAACAAAGTGCTATTGGGAAAATCTAGAAATATGGAATTACAGGTTACTACAGGCTGGCAAAAAGTTTTATCCGTCATATCAAATACTGAATATATAAAACAACAATCTAATCCAGATATTATTAAAAATTATTTAAATGATACTGTAGATACTATTTACAATTCAATGTCTGATGTAAATATGTATTCTGTAAGTACTTCTACCTTAATTCACAGTATTAATTCAATTTTTCAAACTGTTATTTTAACTTATGGGGTTTATAATTTTGCCTTTGTTGGACATGATTATTTTTCATTGATGATACTTATGATTTTAATTCCAACATTTTTTAATACATTAAGTTCTCTTGTCGGCTCAAAATTAAATAAAAGAAATTTCACAATAGCTAAGGAATTTAAGGAAAATTTAGAAAATATGAGTGAAGTTTATAGTGGAAATAGTCTTAAAGAGATAAAAAATATTTCCTTTAATATTTCAGAATTAAAACTTCCTACACATAGTATTGATGTCAATATTGTCGGAGAATTTTCAAAAGGAGATATCATTAGAATAAAGGGCGACTCCGGTAGAGGAAAGAGTACATTCTTAAAATCAATTATTGGCTTTAGAGAAAATGACGGAATTTTTATAAATGGAAAAGAAATAAATTCATACAATTTATTAGCTTTAAGAAACAGAATTGAATATATGGGACAGGATGCTTATGTATTTCAAGGCTCATTAGAGGATAATTTATTTTTCGGAATTGAAAATTATAAAGATAAAATTGACAGTTTAAAACAAGATCCTCTTTTAAAGACTATCTTCTCATCTAAAGATTTGAACTCTGATATTTTTAACTTAGGAGCTGATTTATCCGGTGGAGAAAAACAAAAAATCGCTTTAGCAAGAGCAATTAATTCCGATGTTGATATACTTCTATTGGATGAAATCACTTCAAGCATTGATAAAGAAAGTTCTGTTGAAATTTATAACAGAATAAAAGAAATTTCAAAAGATAAAATTATTTTTATTATCTCTCATGATGATATTGTAGATAATATTTGTAATAAAGAAATTTTAATCTAATTTATAAAATTTTTTACAACAAAACTATCCAAATCAAAATAATTTTGTTTTTGTATTTAACTATTTATTTTAATATAAAAGATTATATTATTAAGTTAAAGTAGTAGTAAAGAGATTTTGTAATTTTCAGTTAATAGAATGTTAAAGGAGGTCTCTATGAAAAGTTCTAAAAAAATTTCAACTTTCGAAAAAATTTACTTTTGCTTTGCGATAATTTATTTAATTTTTGTTCCAATTAGATTTTTCTTTACTAAAGAAACCTTTGGATCACATGAAAAATTATCAATTATTATTTTTAGTATATCTTTACTTATTTATACAATAGCATATTTGAAGAAAAGACTAAATAAATAAGAACCCCACCCTTCCTCGATGCTTCGCATCGGGTGGGTACCCGGGAACCTTGTTGCTTCGCAATAATAAATTAATCCATTTGCATTTTGCAAGTGGATTTTTTTGTGCAAAAAAATTTTGAATATGATATTTTTGCCTCTATATTTAAAATATTTTCCCTTTGCATATTAAATGCAATAAATTTGAGTTTTTTTTGGATTTTTGGTATAATTTAACTGTGAAAAGATGTTTAAAATCTTTCTATATATAAAAATTTTTTTAGAAAATTATCTACAAATTATTTTTTACAAAAATGTAAAATGTGGATAAGTAGAATGAATTTGTTGATAAGTTGTTTATTAATTTCTGATTATAATTTTTAGATTAAAAAAAATTTGAAAAAATGCAATTTATTTTATAAACAATATAAGTTTTTAAGAAATGTGGATAACTTTTTAATTCGTTTAAATATTTTTTACAATTAGCTCTAAAAATGTTTAAATTTCAATCTTTTTAAAATTTTGTCCACTGTGGATAAATATGTTGATAACTTTGTATGGGGAGTAGTTTATGTTTGAGAACGAAATAATGGTTGACAGCTTATGGCTTGAAGTTTGCAATGAGTTAAAAGACAAACTTGGAGAGAGTCGTTTTGCGACTTGGATTGAAGTTTTAAAACCGATTTGTTATGAAGATCACAAGTTAATGGTTCTTTGTCAGTCGAATTATATTAAAACTTTTATAAATGGACATTTTAAAGATTATATAGAAGAAGCTATAAATAACCAGCTTTTTCCTCTAATTAAAGAAAAATCTGAACTTTTACCTGTTGTTGCTACTGACGAACTTTATTTAGAAGCGATTAAAAATTTAGGAGGTCAAACTTCTTTCTTTTCAAAATCTGGTGAAAAAGCCACGAAAAAAGGAAAACTAAAGAAAATTTCTTCTTCAAACAATTCCTTAACTTTTTCAGATAGATTTACTTTTGACAATTTCATAAAGGGTAAGAATAATGAATTTGCAATGGCTGCAGCTGAAGCAGTTGCCAAAAATCCTGCTGGTACTTACAATCCACTTTTTATTTATGGAAATTCAGGGCTTGGAAAGACTCATCTTATGAAAGCTATTGGCTATGAAATTCATAAGAATTTTGATTGTAAAGTACTGTATTTGAGTAGTGAGAAATTTACAATTGACTTGATTGACTCAATTAGGGATAAAAATCAAAATTCAGAATCCGAATTTAGAAAAAAATATAGAAATGTGGATGTTTTGCTTATAGATGATATTCAATTTATTGCAGGAAAGACTGCAACTCAAGAGGAATTTTTCCATACTTTTAATGAATTATACAGTAGAAATAAGCAAATTATAATTTCATCAGATAGGCCACCAAAGGAGATTAAAAATCTTGAGGACAGACTTAAGAGTAGATTTAATATGGGTTTAACTGTTGATATTCAACCACCTGATTTTGAAACGAGAATGGCTATTTTACAAGATAAGGTAAAATATGAGCCGATAGCTCTTTCAAATGAAGTTCTAGAATTTATTGCAATGAATATTAAGAATAATATAAGAGAGCTCGAAGGAGCTTTAATTAATGTTTTGGCTCATTATAAATTAAAACAAGATGCTCCAATGACTGTTGATTATGTAAAGGGAATTTTATCCCAAAAACTTAATGAACTTAATAGAAGAGAATTGGACATTGATGTAATAAAGGAAACTGTAAGTCAGTATTTTAAAATAGAAGTTTCTGATTTAAGTTCAAAGAATAGAGCCAATTCAATTGCTTATCCAAGACAGGTTGCAATGTATCTTTGTAGAAATATGTTAGACTGTGCTTTGGGAAATATAGGTTCAGCTTTTGAAAAAGATCATACTACTATAATGCATGGAGTTAAAAAGATTGATGAAAAGATAAAGACTACTGAATCTGTAAAGCAGGATATAGAAAACATAAAAAAAATGTTGGAAGATTAATATTACAAAAATGTAATATTAATTTTAAAGAAATTTTTAGTTATTCAACTTATACTGTTCATAAGCCTGTTGATAAGTTGTTGATAACTTTTTATAATTTTTTTATTGTTAATATGTTTATAAGTCTAGGATTATTTTGTGATTTATACAGTAGTTATACAGTTAGAAATTGTTGTTATTTCAACATTTAAAAGGGTTGTTTAAGATATCCACAGCCCCTACTACTATTACTACTAAATTATATATTTTTTATATGTGAAAAAAAGGAGAAAATTATGGAAATAAAGATAATGCAAAATGAACTTTTGGGTTTGATAAATATATCTTTAAGGGCTATAAGTTTAAAAAATAATACTTCAATACTAGAAGGAATTTTATTTATTGCAAAGGATAATAAATTAACTTTAAAGTCAACTGATTTGGAACTTACAATTGAAACTACAACTGAATGTAAGGTTGAAAAAGAAGGCGAAGTTTTACTTAATGCTTCAATGATTTCTAATATAGTAAGAAAATTACCAAATGATGAGGTATATATAAAAGTTGATAGAGAAAAAGTCTTTATTCAAAGTGAAAATGCAAAATTCAATATAATTGCAATGGATATTTATTCATATCCCGAATTTCCAACTTTTGAAAATAAAGTGGATTTTTATGTTCAAGAAAATTTGCTTAAAGTTGCGACTAAACAGACTATTTTTGCAGCAGCAATTGATGATTATAGAATAGTTTTAAATGGTGTTGATGTTGAAATTGAAAATAAAAATGTAGATTTTGTCGCACTTGATGGACATAGAATTGCAAAGAGAAGTTTTAAAATAGAGGAAGATATTGAGAAAAAAGTTATAATTCCACCGAGAGCTTTAAACGAAATTTCAAAAATTGTTCCTGAAGGTTCTGTTGTTGGAGTTTCACTTGTAAGAGGAAGTGCGATTTTCACTTTTGAAAATACAATCTTTTCAACAAGAGTAATTGATGGAGAGTATTTGAATTATAAGGCACTATTCTCTTATGAACACAAGACAAAAGTTATTGTTTCAAGACGTGATTTAATAAATGCGATTGAAAGAGCAAATATTATCTATAAGGCAGAAAAGGGCGATTTAGTTACTTTTACAATAGATGATAATAGTATTTTAGTTGAGGGATCATCTGAAATTGGAGATTTAAAAGATATTATCGACATCAAAAAAGAGGGAGATAATTTAAAGATTGCATTTAATTCAAAATATGTTTTAGAGGGATTAAAGACAATAGAACAGGATTTTGTTGAAATTACATTTAATGGTAGAGCTGGTGCTTGTATCATAAAACCAGAAGATGAAAATATAGATTATACTTATTTAGTTTTACCTGTTTTGTTGCAAGATTCTCAATATTAGGAGTTTAAAATGGAAGAAATTATTATTGATACCGAATTTATAAAATTGGATTCGTTGTTGAAATATGCTGCTGTTGTTCAAACAGGAGCAGATGCTAAATTCTTTATTTCTGAAGGATTAGTTTTTGTTGACGGAGTAGTTGAAACAAGACGTGGTAGAAAAATTTATGACGGAATGACTGTCAAGGTATTGGCTGACGAAGAAGTAAGTTTAATTGTTAAAAAGAGGTAGAGTTGATAGTTGAAAAAATACATTTGACCAACTTTAGAAATTTAAAAGATATTTCTTTTAATTTTAAAGAGAATATAAATGTATTTGTCGGAAAAAACGGAATTGGAAAGACGAATGTTTTGGAGGCAATTTACATTTCTCTTGTTGCGTCAAGTTTTAGACAGGCAAAACAAGAAGATTTTATAAGTTTTGGAGAGAATTTTACTAAAGTTGATACTTTTGTAAATGAAAAGGGATTTGAAAATAAAATTTCTTTTTTATATACCGAAGATAAGAAAAAAGTTTTTAAAATTGATGATATTAAACTTAAGAGTATAAATGAGCTTTATGACTTTTCAAATGTTATTGGATTTTTCCCAGATGAGCTAAAAATAATCACTGAAATTCCAAATTTTAGAAGAAATTTTTTTGACAGTTTTATTATGAAAATGTCTAAGGGATATAAACAAAAATTGAATTTGTATAGAAATGTAATTTTTAGAAGAAATTTACTCTTAAAGGGAATGAATTTATCTAGCTACTACAAGCAGGAGATGAATGCACTGACAAAGAAGCTTGCTCTTTTGTGCTATGAAATAAGCATGGAGAGAAAAAAGCTGATTGATTTGATAAATAAGGAAGTAAATTTCATTCATCAACAATTATCGGGAGAAACTCTTTACATAGAGTATGAATCAATTTTATCAAATCATAAAAGATCGGAAAATGAATGTTTAAAGGAAATTTTAGAAAATTTTTCAAAGTCCTATAAATTGGATAGTGAAAATAAGACTACAAACTTTGGTATTCATAAGGAAAATTTTAAATTTATTCTAAATGGCAATGATGCGAAGAGCTTTTCTTCACAAGGTCAAAAGAGAAATATTATAATTACGATTAAAATGTGTCAAAAAAATATTTTTGAAGAGTATAAGGGAGTAAAACCGATTATTCTACTTGATGATTTATTTAGTGAATTGGATGAATATAGAAGATATGAAATTTTGGAATATTTAACGGATAATCAAGTCTTTATAACGACTACAGATAAATCTTTTGTAAATAATTTTAAGAATATAAATGTTATAGAAATGGAAAAAGTGAGAAAGGAAAAATATGAGTAAGGAAAAAATTAGAAATTACGGGGCGAAAGACATTAAAGTTCTAACAGGTCTTGAGCCAGTTAGACTTAGACCTGGTATGTACATAGGTTCGACAGGAGTAAAGGGACTTCATCATTTAGTTTATGAAGTTGTTGACAATAGTATTGATGAGGCTTTGGCAGGTGTTTGTGATACAATTACAGTTACAATTTTTGAAGATAATTCTGTAAGAGTTGAAGATAATGGTAGTGGTATTCCAGTAGAAGTGCATCCACAAACAGGAAAATCAACACTTGAAACAGTTTTGACAATTCTACATGCTGGTGGTAAGTTCAATAACAATGCTTACCAAGTTTCAGGGGGACTTCATGGAGTTGGGGTTTCTGTTGTAAATGCTCTTTCAGAATGGCTTATTGCAAATGTAAAAAGAGATGGAAAACTTTATGAACAACAATTTTCAAGGGGAAATACAACTTCAAAACTTGAAGTTGTAGGTACTTCAAAAGAAACTGGAACAATAATAACTTTTAAACCTGATTCTGAAATTTTTGATACAACAATTTATGAAAAAGAAATTTTAAGAAACAGATTTAGAGAAATGGCATTTTTAAATAAGGGTGTTAAAATTATTTTTACAGATGAAAGAGAAGATTTTACAGAAACTTTTCATTATGAAGGTGGAATAAAATCTTTTGTTGAGTATATGAATAGAAATAAAAATAATCTTCATAATGAAGTTATTTATTTTCAAGGACAAAGAGGCGATTCACAAGTTGAAATTTCTATGCAATATACAGACGGATACTCCGAAAATGTCTTAACTTTTGCAAATAATATTCATACTCCTGAAGGAGGAAGTCATTTAGTAGGTTTTAGGACTGCTCTAACTCGTACTTTAAATGATTATGGAAGAAAATACAATTTAATTAAGGATAAGGATGCGAATCTTCAAGGGGATGATACAAGAGAAGGTCTTACTGGAATAGTTTCAATAAAACTTCCTAATCCGCAATTTGAAGGACAAACTAAGGCAAAACTTGGAAATAGTGAAAGTCGTGGTATCGTTGAAACTTTCTTATACGATAATTTGATGACTTTCTTAGAAGAAAATCCAAAAGTTGGTAAAATTATTATAGAAAAAGCACAAAGTAGTGCAAGAGCGAGAGAAGCTGCAAGAAAAGCAAGAGATTTAACTCGTAAAAAATCAATTCTTGACAATACGACTTTACCTGGTAAATTATCCGACTGTCAGGAAAGTGATATTGCTGTAAATGAAATTTATCTTGTCGAAGGGGACTCTGCGGGTGGTTCTGCAAAACAAGGTAGAGATAGTAAATTCCAAGCAGTTTTACCACTTAAAGGTAAGATTATGAATGTTGAAAAGGCAAGAATTGACAAGATTTTAGGTTATGAAGAAATAAAGTCAATGATTACTGCTTTTGGAACAGGAATTGGAAAAGATTTTAATTTAGACAATTTGAGATATGGAAAAATAGTTATAATGACAGATGCCGACGTTGACGGTGCACATATTAGAACTTTGATTTTAACATTTTTCTATCGTTATATGAGAGAATTAATCGAACAAGGTCATGTATATATAGCTCAACCACCACTTTATGGAATTATTAAAGGTGTTAAGGTTGTAAAATATTGTTGGACTGATGAAGAATTACAAGCAAGTTTAGATGAACTTGGTCGTGATTCACATAGAATTCAAAGATATAAAGGTCTTGGGGAAATGAATCCTGCACAACTTTGGGAAACAACAATGAATCCTGAAAACAGACTTTTCCTACAAGTAAATATTGATGATGAAGAACTTGTGTCAATAGATGAAACTTTCTCAACTCTTATGGGAGATAAGGTTGAACCAAGACGTGAATTTATAGAACAAAATGCGAAATATGTTGAAAATATTGACGCATAGGAGGAATAGATGGCTGATATAGAAAATAAAATAAATGTTGTCGATGTAGATATCGAAAAGGAAATGAAAAAGTCATACCTTGAATATGCCATGAGTGTTATTGTTGCAAGAGCTTTGCCTGATGTTAGAGACGGTTTAAAGCCTGTTCATAGAAGAATTATTTATGCAATGCAAGGTCTTGGACTTTTACCAGACAAGCCTTATAAAAAATCTTCAAGACTTGTCGGGGAAGTAATGGGTAAGTATCACCCTCATGGGGACTCTGCAATTTATGATGCAACAGTTAGACTTGCACAAGATTTCAACTTGCGTTATCCTCTTGTTGACGGTCAAGGAAACTTTGGTACTATCGACGGAGACGGTGCTGCCGCTCCTCGTTATACAGAAGTTAGAATGCAAAAACTTGCTCTTGAAATGTTAAAAGATATAAATAAAGATACTGTAGATTTTTCACCGAACTATGACGAAAATGAAAAAGAACCAGTTGTTTTACCAAGTAAATTTCCAAATCTTTTGGTAAATGGTGCAGCTGGTATCGCCGTTGGTATGGCTACAAATATGCCACCACATAATTTAAACGAAGTAATTGATGCAACTTGCGAATATATCGATAATTTCGACATTTCCATTGAAGAACTTATGAAATTTGTAAAAGGTCCTGACTTCCCGACTGGAGCAAATATTATGGGACTTGAAGGAATTAAACAAGCTTATCATACAGGACGTGGAAAAATTACTGTAAGAGCAGTTGCAAATATTGAAGAATACAATAATAAGACTAGAATTATAGTTACAGAAATTCCATATCAAGTTAATAAAACTAATTTGATTATGAAGATTGTTGAGCTTATCAAAGATAAGAGAATTGAAGGAATTTCAGACTTAAGAGATGAAAGTAATATGAAGGGGATTAGAATTGTAATCGAATTAAAGAGAGATGCTAATCCGAATATTATTTTAAATAATCTTTATAAACATACACAAATGCAAACTACTTTCGGTGTAATAAATCTTGCACTTGTAAATGGTGAGCCAAAAGTTTTAACTTTAAAGGAATTAATTGGACATTATGTAGAACATCAAAGAGAAGTAATTACAAGACGTTGTAGATTTGAACTAAAAAAAGCTGAAGACAGAGCACATATTGTTGAAGGACTTTTAAAAGCGATTGATCATATTGACGAAATCATTAAGATAATTAGAGCTTCTTACTCAGATGCACAAGAAAAACTTATGGAACGTTTTGGCTTTACTAAAATTCAAGCTGAAAGCATCCTAGAAATGCGTTTAAGAAGACTTCAAGGTCTTGAAAGAGAAAAATTACAAGATGAATACAATTCTTTGATTAAAGAAATTGCAAGACTTAAAGAAATCTTAGGAAATGAAAGATTAATCTTAAATATAATCAAAGAAGAATTAATAGAAATAAAAGAAAAATTCGGAGATGACAGAAGAACTGAAATCAAACCTAATTTTGATGAAATTGAAATTGAAGAGTTAATCAAAGAAGAAGATGTTGTAATAACTCTTACAAAACAAGGTTACATCAAGAGAATCCCTTCTGATACTTATAAAGTACAAAATAGAGGCGGAAAAGGTGTTGTTGCCCTTACTACAAAAGAAGACGACTATGTTGACAGTCTTTTTGTAACTTCAACTCATAGCTTGATTTTATTCTTTACGAATAAGGGAAGAGTTTATAAGTTAAAAGCTTATGAAATTCCTGAAGGAAAAAGACAAGCAAAAGGTCAAAATATTATAAATCTTTTAGAATTGATGCATGGAGAAAAAGTAAATGCAGTAATTCCAGTAAAAGATGCAGAAGCTGATGAATACTTGATTATGGCTACAAAGAAAGGGACAATCAAGAGAACATCTGTTGAACTTTTCAAAGCAATTAGAAAAGTTGGAATGAAGGCAATTAATTTAGTTGATGATGACGAACTAATTCAAGTTAGAGTTTCACCAGTTGAAGACTCAGCAATTCTAGTTACAAAAAAAGGTCTTGCAATTAAATTTGCACTTTCAGATCTTAGAGAAATTGGAAGAACAGGACAGGGTGTAAGAGGAATTAAACTTGATAAAGATGATGAAGTTGTTTCAATGAATCTTGACTCTGAAGGAAAACATCTACTTGTATTCTCTGAATATGGCTATGGAAAGAGAACTTTAGCTTCAAACTACAAAGTGCAAAACAGAGGCGGAAAAGGTGTTAAAACTTATAAAGTAACTGAAAAAACTGGTTTTGTAGTTTCATCTAAAATGGTAAATCCAAATGATGAAGTCATTGTACTTTCACAAAGTGGCGGAATTATAAGACTTCTTGTTAAAGACATACCAGTAAAAGGTAGAGATACACAAGGTGTTATAATAAAAGATGTAAATAAAGACGAAGATAAAATCGTTGCAGTTGCAAAATATGTAAATGATGTTGAATAAGGAGATGCTATGGAATTAAAAGTTGATTTAAGACAAGAGGGAGAAAAACTTTTTGTCGATTTACAAGGTGATTTGGATATAAATTCCAATAAAGAATTTAAAGAAAAAGTTAATTCCGTTCAAGGAGTAAAAAAAATAACAGTGAATTGTGAAAATCTTTCATATATTGATTCAACGGGGCTCGGTGCTTTTATAAGTATCTACAAACATATAAAAGAAAAGGGAGAAAAACTTGTTATTACAGGCTTAAAACCACATATCAAGAAAATCTTTCTTATAACCGACTTAGACAAAGTTTTTGAAATCGAGGGGTAATTATGGATAGGATATTTGTAAAATTTCCTTCAGAAAAAAAATACATTTCAACTTTAAGACTTTTAATTTCGTCCATAGCTAATACAATCTCTATGGATATTGAAAATATCGAAGATTTAAAAGTTTCAATTTCTGAAGTTGTAAATTTATTTGTAGATGAAAGTGAATTTTTTGAAATCAGTATGGATGTCTTTGATGATAAAATCGAAATTGAAGTCATGCCTGACATTTCCCTTTTAGGAATTCAAGAAAAAGAAGAAAATAAATTTGCTTTACTAATTTTGGAGAATTTAGTTGATAAAGTAGAATTCAGAGAAAATAGTGTACTTTTAGTTAAAAATAAAGGATAAAAAAATGAAAAAGGTATATAACAAACCGGACTCAGAACAAATAAAAGCTCTATTTAAAGAGTATTTTGAAAATCCCACACCAGAACTTAGAGACAAACTAATAGAAAAAAATCTATATATGGCTGAAATTTTAGCAAAAAAATATGTAAATCGTGGAATTGACTATGATGATCTATTCCAAGTTGCAAGTCTTGGCTTAATCTATGCCATAGATAGATATGACATCTCAAAAGGCTTTGAATTTTCAAGTTTCGCTATGCCGACTATCGTTGGAGAAATAAAGAGATATTTCAGAGATAAAGGTTGGGTAATTCGGGTTCCAAGAAGAATACAGGAGAACTCTAAAAAAGTTAATAATGCAAAATATCATTTAACACAAGAGCTTGGAAGAACTCCAACAATTAAAGATATTGCAGACTATGTAGAACTTTCTGAAGAAGAAGTGTTGGAAATTATGGAAGCTAGTAAAGTTTATACACCTCAATCATTAGATCAAAGTTTTGAAAATTCAGATAGTGAAGACAAAGACACAAACTTAATTGATATTGTTGGAGAAGAAGACAAAGAATTTGACTTTGTTGACAATCAAGATTTTATTAAAAAAACTTTAGAAAAACTAACTGAAGTTGAAAAACAAATAATACTTGGAAGATATTTTGAACAAAAAACACAAGTAGCCCTTGCAAAAGAGCTAAACATTTCCCAGATGACAGTAAGTCGTCTCGAAAAAAAAGCCCTTGCAAAATTTAGAGAAGAATTGAATATGTAAATTTAGGAGAAAAATCAACGGGAATCCGTTGATTTTTTTGTTGGTAAGTATGTAATTTAATAATTTTATGTATCTTCGATACATTTACTTATTCTTGTTTACTTGTAAATAAAAGTAGGTCTGACAGGGGTAATTGTATCTTTAGATACAATTACTCTGGAAATCTCATAAAGCCCTATAATTATGAATATAGTCTATTTTAATGAAATTAAAATTATAATAATTTTAGTGTAAAAAACATTGAATCTACTCAATAATTATGCTATACTGACATTGATTATATTAATATAAAAGGAGAAAAATAATGAGTTTTTTTAAAAAGGTTATTAACGGATTATTTAATGGTTCAAAGGAAAAGAAAGAAGAGCATTCTAATGACGAGTATTCTCCTACTTTAATTAAAGAAGCACCCCTTGCTTATTGGGAAGAATTTTCATATATGTTAGCTTTAACACCTGAAAATTATACACTTACAGAAGAAATTTTTGCTAATATTAAAGCTATAGATGGTATTGAAATTAAAGAAAAAATTATGCCAAGTGAAGATTTACCCGGAAAGCTTGTTATATCATACGATGGTACGGACTTTGAAGTAGGATTTTATATTGGAGATTTTTATACAGAAGAAATGTATCAATGGCAATTACAATATTTTACTGAAGAGGAAAAAGAACAAATTTTAAAAGTAAAGAATGCTTTAAATGTTTATATGAAGTTTGAAGGTAATCCTAAAAAATATTATCATTTACAGCTTAAACTTGTTTATGCTATGATTCCTGAAATGGTTGCTCTTTGTGATGAAAGTGCTGAGAGAATGTTAAATAAAAAATGGGTTGAATTAGCAGTAAAATCAAATGTTCTTCCTGCTCCGATAAGTCTATATACTGTTCAAGCCGTTTATGATGAAAATGAAGTTTGGCTACATACACATGGATTGTGTAGATGCAATCTACACGAAATTGAAATTTTAGGTTCAAACAAGGATGACTCCGGAACACATTATGACTTAATTTCAAATTATGCTTGTAGATTGTTAGATGAAAATAATCCTGTTGAAGAGGATGATGGAAATGAAATTGGCGAAGAAACAATACATTTGGGAGTTTTTTACGATGGAGAACCAATAGTTGCTACATCAAAAAAATGGATAAATGCTTTGAAGTATTATCCTAAGGATATTCTCGGAGGGATTGAAGATAGAAAGGACTCTCATAATTCTAAAACAAATATACTTTTCCTTTATGGAAGTGAAGAGGACTTTAATAAAAATCGTTTGAGAAAGCCTTCAGAGTTTACAGAAAAGTTGGAGAATAATCCTATATTTTATTTAAGCAATGAAGAAACTGCAAGAATGAGTTCTTTGGCGAGAGAAAGATTTTCTTATGTTGAAAGAATGCTTAAGGAAAAACAAGACGGTAAAGATATTGGCATTATTATTAAGTTAGGTCTTGAAACAGTAGATGAAGAAGGTAATTTGGATAGTGAAAATCGTGAACATATTTGGTTTGAGGCTCTTTCTATGGAAGGAGATAGTTTTAAGGCAAGATTGACTCAAGAGCCTTATAATATTCCTAATTTACGTGAAGGTGATGAGGGAATATATTCTATAGATTATGTAAGTGATTGGAGGATTCATACTGAAAATGGTGTAATAACTCCTGAAACTGTATATTTGCTAGATTTATAAAGAAAAAGAAAATCAACGTAACTACGTTGGTTTTTTGTTGGGAAAAAAGTGTATTTTTTATGATGTATTTTCGATACATTTAATTTTGCTTGTTTACTTGTAAACAAACAAGTATTTCCGAAAGAAAAATTATTTGAATAATTGACTTATATTAATTAGAAAGTGAAATAACAAGTCCTTTTTTATAACTTTCTGATAAATATACATTTATACCTTAAATTATAGTTTATTTTAAGGTGTAAATAGATTGATTATACTCAAATATTGTGATATACTGCTTATAAGTTTTTAATAAATTACAAAGGAGAAAAAAATGAGTTATTTTAAAAATTTATTTAATGGATTATTAAGTGGATTAAAGGGAAATAATAAAGAAGCACCTTTTTATTATTGGGAAGAGTATTCTTGTATGTCAGCATTAGTACCTGAAAATTATTCACTTACAGAAGAAGTTTTTGTTAATATTGAGGCTTTAGATGGAATTAAAATTAAATATAAGAAACTGCCACATAAAAAAACAGCAGGAAAACTTGTGATATCATATGAAAGAAAGGACTTTGAAGTAGGATTTTTTCTTGGAGATTTTCCTGTTCATGAAATGCGTCATTGGGAACAACAATATTTTACGGAAGAGAATAAAGAAAAAATTTCAAGTGTAAAGAAATCTTTAAATATTTTTATGAAGTTTGAAGGAAAATCTCAAAAATGTTATCATTTACAGCTTAAACTTATCTATGCTATGATTCCTGAAATGGTTGCTCTTTTTGATGAAAGTGCAAAAAAATTATTAAATAAAAAGTGGGTTGAGTTAGCAGTAAAATCAAATTTGCTTCCTGATCCAATAAATTTATTTAGAATTCATGCTGTTTATGATAAAAATGAAGTATGGTTATATTCATGTGGATTGTGTAGATGTAATCTTCGAGAAATTGAAATTTTAGGCTCAAATATGGAAGACTCGGTAACACATTATGAGTTGCTTTCAAATTATGCAAGCTGGTTATTAAATGGAAAAGATGCTATTTTAAAAGATGAAACAAATGAACAAGGTGAAGAAACATTACCTATTGGATTTTTTTATGATGAAGAACCGATAGTCGTTTCATCTAAAAAGTGGACAAATGGTTTAAAGTATTATCCTAAGGATATTCTCGGCGGTTTTGATGATAGAAAGAACTCACATAATTCTAAAACAAATATAATTTTCCTCTATGGTTGTGAAGAAGACTATAATAAAAAGCATTTAAGAAAGCCTTCAGAGTTTACAGAAAAACTTGAAAATGAGTCTATATTTTTTGTAAGCGATGAGGAAACTAAAAGAAAGATTTCTTTGGCGAAAGAAAGATTTTCTTATGTTGAAAGAATGCTTAAGGAAAAACAAGAAGGTAAGGAAGATATTGATTTTATTATTAAATTAGGTCTTGAAACAATAGACGAAAATGGTAATATAGATACAGAAAATCGTGAGCATATTTGGTTTGAAGATATTTCTATGGAAGGAGATAGTATTAAAGGAAAAGTTACTCAAGAACCTTATAATATTCCTAATTTGCATGAAGGTGATGAGGGTATATATTCTAAAGATTATGTAAGTGATTGGAAAATTCATACTGAAAAAGGTATAATAACTCCGGAAACTGTATATTTATTGGATTTATAAGATATGTTAAAAGTAAATAATTTTTATCCCTTAAATTAAGGTGTATTTTAAGGGATAAAAAGATTATTAAGGAGAAATCCAAAGAGAGGGCATAGGCAGAGCGACAAAATATATAAGATTAAAATAGTAAAAAGTTTAAAATCAACGGGTTTCCGTTGATTTTTTTGTGGGGAAGTTGTTGTTATGTATCTACGATACATTTACTTTTGCTAAAACAAAAGTAGGTCTGATGGGGTATTTGTATCATTTGATATAATTATTGCAAGGCAACAAGGTGCCCAAGTATCTACCAAATGAAATTATAAAATTTTTTTGGTACATACACAATTAAAGGGAAGTTTTTCTAGAGTTATATTTTTTTATATCTTTTGGATAGATTCCTTTATATTTTTTGAAACAAGTACTGAATTTGCTATGAGAAGAATACCCTACTGCTTCAGCAATATCCTGAATTTTAAGGGAGGAGTTCAATAGAAGAACTTCTGCCATATTCATTCGGCGTCTTTGAGTGTATTCGGTAATTGTACATTGATATTTTTGTTTAAATAATTTTTTAAGTTTTGTACCGCTCATAGTGGATATTTTTTCTAAAGTTTTTTGTGAAATTGAGGTTGCATAATGATCGTCTATATAATTAGCAACAATTTCCAAAGCTTCATCATCGGCAATAGATATTGGATTGTTGTACTTATTTAAAAATGCGTCTATTGTTATACTAAGCCATTCTTTTGCCTTTGATTCAAAAAAGATTTCAACAGCAGGAGATATCATCTTACAATTTAGTATATCTTTTGCAATTCTTTCCAAAGGTTTGTTTATAATTGTATTAGTGTTGAAAAATAAATTTTCATAGTTACAAATTTTGTTTTTGTATGAGGATAGACAATCTTCTATCATAGATTGGTTGAAATTTATACCTATTCCTAGATAGGGAGAGTTTTTATGTAGTATAAATCTATAGTTTTTAGAATTTTTTGTATTTATAACATAGAGTGAGTTTGAAGAAAGATTTTGATAAGGATTAAAACTTTCTCCATTTGCTGTAACTAAATAAGATGAGTAAAAGGAATAGAAATTATCCAAACCGGCGAAACTTGTGTGGATAATTTCTTTTTTTATGAAAACATCGTGAATATCAATTGTAAAATTTTTACCTTCATAAAACCAATATATGCCTTCCGCATCTTCTGTATTGAAACAAAATGTATGCCCTGCAGAGGAGTATTTTGTATTATCAGTACATTCATTTGTAGAAAAAAAGTTTTTAACAAAGTTGTAAAAATCGCTCATATATACCTCCATTGTATATTTTTATCCCTAATAGACATTATTCCGAATAGACATAGTTAGCTATGTCTAATTGATTGAATTTCTCATTTATTATATAATTTATTATATGATAGGTAAATTATATAATAAATAGAAGATAAAAACAAGCTAAGAGTTATATACTGTTAAAAATTTTAAAACACCAATTTTTATATTCAGTCTAAACAGGATATTTATAAAGCTTGTTTAATTTAAAGAAAAGGAGGAGTTATTCATTGAAGAATAAGAAAAAATCAATACTAAAAAGGCTAATGCCTTATGCCGGTAGGAAAAGTATTTTGTTTTATATTGCTATGATTATGTCTGCAATTTCAGGTATTATGGTCTTGATGCCTATGGTTTTTATTCATAGGATTATAAATAGTTTAATTTTAAATGAAACGGTAGATTTTGTCTATGTGAGGGAAAATTCAATTTATGCGGCGACATTTGCGGGATTAGGTTTATTTATATACCTTATAGGTCTTGTTTTATCCCATGTTTTTGCGTTTGAAGTAGAAGATAATATTATTAAGAGCTCGGTAAAAAAACTAATGAATAAACCACTTGGATATTTTGATGATAAAGAAAGTGGAAGAATAAGAAAAGTAATCATATCCGGAGCTTCTGAAACTCATTCTTTCTTAGCACATCAACTTCCTGATATGGCAATGACAGTTATATCACCGGTAGTTCTGTTTGTATTTTTCTTTATGTTTGATTGGAAATTGGGGCTTGTAAGTATGGTGCCGATAATTATTGGCATGATATTAATGTCATCAATGATGACATCCGAAACAAAGAAAATGAAAGAAGAATATTACGAAGATCTTTCCGATTTATCTTCTCAGACCGTAGAATATGTCAGGGGAATTCCGGTGGTAAAAACATTCGCACAAAGTATTGAAAGTTTTGATAAGTTATATTCGTTAATTATCAAAATAAAAGATCTTGTGCTCAAGCTTACTATGAGTTACACGAATAAAATGTCATGGTTTGGGACTATTTCTACATCGACAGCATTTTTCTTAGTGCCTGTAGCTTTATTGTTAATAAAATTTAATGGTAACTTAGCTAATGTGGTTGCAAATTCTGTTATTTATTTTCTGATAGGACCGATATTTGCCGTTTTTATTATGAGAACGGCGACAATTAAACAATTTAGTTATTTTGCGGAGCTTGCTCTGGACAAAATTGAAAATATACTTGAATATAATGATTTTATTTATGGAGATAAGACAAGCTCTGAAGTGGGAATTGAGTTTAAAAATGTAAGTTTTTCTTATGGTGAAGAAAATGTCTTGGATAATATTTCTTTTAAAGTAGAAAGAGGAGAACAAGTTGCTTTAGTTGGAATGTCGGGTAGTGGTAAAACCACTATAGCAAGGCTTGCTGCCAGATTTTATGATATTAAATCAGGTGAAATTTTAATTGGCGGGATTAATATAAAAGATTTTGAAAAAGAGGCTTTGATGAAAAAAATAGCCTTTGTTTTTCAAAATTCCAAACTGTTTAAGATGAGTTTAAGGGATAATCTTCTAATTGCAAAACCCGACGCAACAGATGAAGAAATAGATAATGCTTTGATTAATTCAGGCTGTAAAGAGATAATTAAAGGCTTGAAAAATAGACTTGATACTGTTTATGGAACGAGGGGCACATATTTTTCAGGTGGTGAAGCTCAAAGACTTTCTATAGCAAGAGCTTTTCTTAAGGATGCGGATATTATTATTTTAGATGAAGCTACAGCTTTTGCGGACCCTGAAAATGAACATCTAATTCAGGAGTCTTTTAAAAAATTATCAAAAAACAAGACAACACTAATGATTGCCCACAGATTATCTACTGTAGTAGATGTGGACAAGATACTTGTTATAGAAAAAGGTAGAATTGTAGAAGAAGGTAAGCACTCAGATTTGATAAATATGAATGGGCATTATAAAAAGCTTTGGGATGAATATCAAAAATCTGTAAATTGGAAGATAGGAGGTTAAGATATGGTTTCTTATTTTATAAAACGATATGCTATGTCTGAAAAAGGAGCGATTAATTTAAAAAAAGCAATCATCTCACATACCTTTGTTAATTTAACAAAATTATTTGCACCAATGATTGCCTTTATGTTTTTGTTTCAGTATATAGGCGTTTTGAAGGGTATTGAAAGTTATAATTTTACTCTATTTCATTATCTTATATTAATTATAGTAATGATGATATTAATGTTTTTAGTTGCAAGGTGGGATTATGTAAGACTTTACACAAATGTATATAACGAGAGTGCAAATTCAAGGATTGATTTAGCAGAAAGATTAAAAAAATTGCCTCTTTCTTATTTTGGAAAAAGAGATTTGGCAGATCTTGCAGAAACAATGATGAATGATATGAATTTATATGAAACTATATTTTCACATGCCGTTCCTCATATATATGCAACCACTATTTCTACAGGTGTTATTGCTTTAATGCTTATTATCTATAATCCAAAATTGGCTTTTGCAGCATTGTGGGTGATTCCGATTTCACTTCTAATAATATTTTTATCAAAGAAAAGTCAGAAAAAAGTAGTACAAAACTGGATAGATGATAATCGCAAGGTTTTTGATGATTTGCAGGAAAAGATTGAGCAGATAGAGCAAATAAAATCTTATAATTTAGAAGAACAAATGCTAAAAGATTTTTTTAAAAAATTAAATATGTCTACAAAACAAAAAACTAAAGGTGAAATTGTTGCAGGAACACTTACAGGAATAGCGACTGCAATATTAAAACTTGGTATTATAAGTGTTGCTGTTGTTGGTGTAAATATGCTTATTGCAGGGGAGATAAATATATTGGTTTATATTGCATTTTTAATGATGACAACAAGTATTTATCTACCAATAGAGGGAATAATTACTTTTATGTCCATGATAGTTATGCTTGATGCTGTGGTTGGAAGAATAAAGGAAATAAAAACTATGCCTATTCAAGAGGGCAAAAAGAATATGGAAATTACAAATTATGACATTGAATTTAAAGATGTTTATTTTGGATATGATAATTATTCTGTAATAAATGGGGTTAGTTTTATCGCAAAGCAAGGTGAAATCACAGCCTTAATCGGTTCAAGCGGAAGTGGAAAAACAACAGTTGCAAAACTTGCTGCAAGATTTTGGGATATAGATAGAGGAAAAATTTTGATAGGTGGAAAAGACATAAGTGAGGTTGATCCGGAAACTTTACTTAAAAATTTTTCCATAGTATTTCAAGATGTTATCCTCTTTAATACAAGTATAAAAGATAATATTAAAATCGGGAAAAAAGATGCTACAGATGAGGAAATAACAAGGGCAGCTAAAATAGCAAGATGTGATGATTTTATAAATAAAATGCCGGAAGGAATAGATACTATAATAGGGGAAAATGGACAAAGACTTTCCGGTGGAGAAAGACAAAGAATATCAATAGCAAGGGCTATTTTGAAAGATGCACCGATTATACTGCTTGATGAAGCTACGGCATCTCTTGATGTCGAAAATGAAAGTCTTATTCAGGAAGCTCTTTCTGAACTTATAAAAGAAAAAACAGTTATAGTAATTGCTCATAGACTTAGAACAATAAGAAATGCAGATAAAATTGTTTTGTTAAATGCCGGAAAAATAGAAGCGGTAGGTACAGATAGCGAACTTTATAAAAGCTCAGAATTTTATAAGGCAATGCTTGAAAAAGCAAATATTCAGTAAAAACTTATAGGAGGACATTATGGAAATGGAAAAATTGAAAATCAAGGATTTAGTTACAATAGGTGTATTTACGGTAATATATTTTGTACTTATGTTTCTTTCAGGAATGATTGGCATAGTACCGATTTTATACTTGGCATATCCTGCTGTGGCAGGTATTATAACAGGCATAGTTATTATGCTTTTTATAGCAAAAGTTCAAAAACCATGGGGATTATTTATACTTGGTTTAATTTGTAGTTTTATCGTTATTGCAATGGGAAACACATATATAATATTAATACATGCAGTAATAAGTATGGTGATTGCTGAATTTGTAAGAAAAATAGGTGGATACAAATCTTTCAAATACAATATGCTTTCATTTACCATATTCAACACTTGGATTTGTGGATTTCTTATGCAAATATTATTGGCTAAAGATAAGGTTATTGAAGTGGCCGAAACAAGGGGAATGGGACATGATTATATAATGAAACTTATTGCTCTTTTAAATTTCCAAAATATGATATTTGTATATATCGGGGCAATTGTCGGTGGAATTATCGGTGCTTATATCGGGAAAGTATTTTTGAAAAAGCATTTTGAAAAAGCAGGTATTATATAATGCCTGTTTTTTTGGATAATCCCTATAATCCGAATCCGATTAGTAAACTTATGGTAACTTTTTTACTTGGTTTTGCCGTATTTCATAAGGTAAATATCTATTTTGAATGGGCTATTATACTTCTCATTTCATTCCTTTTTTATAAGAATGGATTTAAAAAAGAAGCATTGAAAAATATATTATTTTTCGGTGTTTTTTCTTTAGTAATACCTAGCCTTGATGTAATTAGAAATATGAATGTGATTTTGATGATATTCTTTATGTTATTTGCAGTATGTAGGATGTTTTATCTTCCCTTTTGTTCCGGTAGTTTTTTTGTAAAAACATCAGATGTAGGAAGCATAATATCTTCAATGGATAAAATTAAATTACCCCATAGTATTTCCATACCAATTGCTGTAATTTTTAGATTTTTTCCGTCATTTAGAGAAGAAAGTCATAATATAAAGCTCGCTATGAAGGTAAGAGGAATTACATTAAAAAATCCTATTTCGTATATTGAGTATGTAATGGTACCTTTACTCGTCATATCATCTAACATTTCTGATGACATTGCAAAGGCTGCAGAGACAAAATGTATTGAAAATCCTGTAAAAAAAACAAGGTATATATCAGTCAAAATGAAAATAGTTGATTTTGGATATGTACTTTTGGTACTGATGATGGTTATAGGAGGGATTTTATGGTAGAAATCGAAAATTTATCTCTATCTTACGGGAATAATAAAAAAGTATTAAAAAATATTTCTTTAAATATAAAAAAAGGTGAATGTATATTACTGACTGGAAAAAGCGGAAGTGGAAAATCTTCAATTATAAATTCTATCAATGGATTGGCTGTAAGATATGATGGAGCCTCTATAGATGGAAGTATTAGAATAGGGAATAAAGATATAAAAAACCTTAAACTCTATGAAATATCAATGCTTGTATCAAGTGTTTTTCAAAATCCGAAGACTCATTTTTTTAATGTGAATACTACTCTTGAATTGCTTTTTTATTTGGAAAACATAGGACTTTCAAGAGACGAAATGGATAAAAGATTAACTGAAATGCTGAAGTTATTCCCTATAGAGCATCTTTTGAATAGAGATATTTTTAAATTATCAGGTGGGGAAAAACAGATTTTATGTATTGCTGCCAGTTATATATCCGGTACTGAAATAATTGTTTTAGATGAGCCTTCATCAAATCTTGATGAAGAAAATATTAAAGTTATAAAAGAAATGCTTGCTCAACTTAAAGATATGGGAAAAACTATTATAATTTCAGAACATAGAATATTTTACCTTATGGATATTATAGACAGGATTTTTTTAATTAAAGATGGGGAAATACAAAGAGAATATACTAAAATAGATTTTATGAAATTATCTACAAAGAAACTTAATGAATTAGGTTTAAGAGATAAAATTAAAACAAAACTTACAGTACCTGAAATTAAAAATAGCGGGAGTTTCAATGTGAAAAATATTGAATTTAAGTTTAATGGGGTAGATAACAAGTTGCTTTTCAAAAATATCTTATTTGAAATGGGTAAAATTTATGGCATAGTAGGAACAAATGGGCTCGGAAAATCTACATTGCTACGTTGCCTTATAGGTTGCGAACGAAAATCTAAAGATGAAATCTATTTAGATGTCAAAAGACTTTCGAAAGCAGATAGGATTAAAATATCATCACTTGTAATGCAGGATGTTAATCATCAACTTTTTACTGATTCTGTCATAAGTGAAGTAAGTCTTGGTATAAAAAATATTGAGATTAGTTATGTTGAAGATATTCTAAAAAAACTTGACTTGTATGAATTGAAAGATTGTCATCCAATGAGTTTGTCAGGCGGACAAAAGCAAAGGGTAGCAATAGCATCCGTATTGTGTAAAAATTCCAAACTTTTGTTTTTGGATGAACCAACAAGTGGAATGGATTACCACAATATGATGAATATATCTCACCTAATCAATGAATGCAAGAGCAATGAGAAAATAATATTTATTGTTTCGCATGATCAAGAATTTTTAAATTCGATAGCTGATTATATTGTATATTTGTAGATACTAATAAGAACCCCACCCTTCTACGATGCTTCACATCGGGCGGGTACCCGGGAACCTTGTTGTTTCACAATAAGAACCCCACCCTTCTACGATGCTTCACATCGGGCGGGTACCCGGGAACCTTGTTGTTTCACAATAAGAACCC
>NZ_JAYKBQ010000012.1:0-47704 GCF_035282425.1 Parvimonas sp. M20
AACATCAAAGCTAACTGATACTAATAAATCGAAAGCTTGACCAGAAATATATACTCTTTAGTTGTAAGGGGTTTTAAACAGAAATATATTGAAAAAGAAAAGAAAAAGAAAAAGTACAAAAGTAAACAAGTATGGCTGTGAAGCTTAAGAGGCTACTCTGTACCCATCTCGAACACAGAAGTTAATGACCTAACAGCAATCTGAGATTGCGTCGTAGGTCAGATGCTAAGAAACTCCATTTGTGAAACAAATGGTAAGTTTCGACAGTGAAAGCTCAGAGCTTAACAGCAAAAATAAATAAACAAGTATGGCTGTGATTGCTAAGAGGATACACCTGTTCCCATCCCGAACACAGAAGTTAAGCTCTTAAACGTCGAAGGTACTGATACATCTCGTATTGGGAGAATAGAAAACAGCCAAACTCCTAGGTAGCTCAATGGTGGAGCACCCGGCTGTTAACCGGTAGGTTGTGGGTTCGAGCCCCACCCTGGGAGCCAATTGTGCCGGGGTGGCGGAACTGGCAGACGCACAGGACTTAAAATCCTGCGATGTTAACTCATCGTACCGGTTCGATTCCGGTCCTCGGCACCAAGTTTTTTTATTATCGCGGGATGGAGCAGTTTGGTAGCTCGTCGGGCTCATAACCCGAAGGTCGTAGGTTCAAATCCTGCTCCCGCAACCATAAGAATAATCGAAAGATTATTCTTTTTTTGTGTAAAATTAGCTTAAATTGAATAAAGTGAGGATAGTCTATAATTGACTAAGATTTGATTTTAAAGCTTATTTGTGTTAAAATTATATCATAAGGAGGCAAGTATGAAAGAGAATTATCAATTATTATTAGATAATATAATAAAAGAAAACGAAAAAAATAACTATGCACCAACTCTTCTACTACATTCATGTTGTGGACCTTGCAGTAGTTATTGTCTTGAATATTTGTCTAATTATTTTAGAATTACAATTTTTTACTACAATCCAAATATTTATCCTAAGGAAGAGTATTTTTTTAGAGTTGAAGAGCAAAAAAAATTGATTGAAAAAATTAATGGAAAATATTCGATAAATATGGTAGTTGGTAAGTATGATGTTGATAGATTTTATAAAATAGTAAAGGGAATGGAAAAACTGAAAGAAGGTTCTATTCGTTGTCATAATTGTTATGAATTAAGACTAAGAGAGGCTGCATTGTTGGCAAAAGCTGAAAAGTTTGATTATTTTACAACAACACTTACAATAAGTCCTCATAAAAATTCACAAATTTTAAATGAAATTGGTCAAAAAGTTGCTGAAGAAATTGGAATTAAACATCTTCCATCAGATTTTAAAAAGAGAAATGGTTATAAAAGAAGTGTAGAACTTTCATTAATGTTTGGGATGTATAGACAAGATTATTGTGGATGTATCTTTTCTAAAATGGAAAGAGAAGAATTTAAAAAATTAAAAGAAAGCTCATAGCCTTCTTTTCTTATGTTCTTGTAGTTAAACGGATATAACAGTCCCCTCCTAAGGGACCGTTGTGGGTTCGATTCCCGCCAAGAACGCCAAGAAAGTACATTTAATAATGTACTTTTTGTTTATAGAAATGTAATATGATATATACAATTTTGGAAAAGTATAATTTTGATAAATTATACACAGGAGAAATTATGAAAAATTTTTTTAATTTTATTTTTAGTAGAATTTTCTTCATATTTTGTATGGTTTTAATTCAACTAATGTTTTTAACAGTATTTTTAATATATTTTAATAGGTATTTTATTTATTTGTATGGGATAAACTTAATTGTTGGTATGGTTTTTACTTTTATTATTATCAATGACAATATTAATCCTGCATTTAAAATAACTTGGATATTAATTGTAATTGTTCTTCCATTTTTAGGGGGATTAATTTATTTAACTTTTGGAGAAAAAAGACTTTTAAAGTCTGTTAAGAAAAGACTTTTTAATTTTTCTATAAAGTTTAAAGATTCTATGGATCTTTCAAAAGACTATGATATAGAAAATTTAAATGATTCTGATATGAATGTATATAGACAAGCTAAATACATAAATGCTTCAACTGGTAGTCCTATATTTTTTAATACTAATACTAAATATTTTGCTTCTGGAGAAGATAGTTTTGAAGAGTATCTAAATGATTTAGAAAAAGCTGAAAAATTTATTTTTATGGAGTATTTTATTGTTTCGGAAGGTTTTTTCTTAGATTCAGTTTTAAAAATATTAAAAGAAAAGGTTAATGAAGGTGTAGAAGTTAGAATTATCCTTGATGATATAGGTAGTATTTTTACAATTTCAAACAAAAAGCTTAATGAAATTCGTAATTCAGGAATACAAGTAGTAGAATTTAATCAAGTCAAGGGAATAGTTTTACCAAAACATAACAATAGAACACATAGAAAAATGACCATAATTGATGGTAAAATTGCTTATACTGGTGGAATTAATATTGCTGATGAATATATAAATGTAATTGAAAAATATGGATATTGGAAAGATTCAGTTTTGAAACTAGAAGGGCATGCTGTTGCTTCTTTTATAAATATGTTTATTTCTCTTTGGGATTATTCAACCGGAGAAAATACTGATATTTCAATTCTGTATGATAAAAAAGATATTGAAAAAAATTCAACAATAAAAGAAGAGCTAGGTGTAGTAATTCCTTTTTCTGAAACTCCACTTGTAGAGTCTACAAGTGAAAATATGTATCTAAATATGATTAGACGTGCGAATAGGTATATTTATATAACAACACCTTATTTAATTATAACTTGGGAAATGGAAAAAGCATTAATAAGTGCTGCAAAAACTGGGGTTGATGTTAGAATCATAACTCCACATATTCCTGATAAAAAGTATGTTCATTTACTTACAAGGTCATTTTATAAAAATCTTGTAAAAAATGGGGTAAAAATATATGAATTTGAAAAGGGATTTATTCATGCGAAGAATTTTGTATGTGATGATGGATTTGTTGTAATTGGAAGCATAAATTTGGATTATAGGAGTCTTTATCTTCACTTTGAATGTGCAGTTTGGACATTTGGAGCACCGATAGTAAAATATGTTAAGGAAGATTTTGAAAAAACTCTAAAAGAATCTATAGAAATTACACCAGAATGGATAAAATCAAGAAGATTAATAACAAGAATATTGCAATCACTGTTAAGATTGTTTGCACCATTAATGTAGGGAGAACTTTTACTGTTAGTAAAAGTTCTTTTTTTGAAAAATATTGTATAGTCTTTAAGATTGTACATATTATTGATATTATGATAGAATAATAGTCTAGAATATTATTAAAATGGAGATATTTATGAGAAATATTATGCTCACAATTAGTTACGATGGAAGTTTATTTTTTGGATTTCAAAAGCAAGAAAATGTTGTAACTATTCAAGGAGAGATAGAAGATGCCTTAAAGAAAATTACTGGCGAAAATATTAATATTATTTCAGCTGGAAGAACGGATAGAGGGGTTCATTCTTTAAGACATATTATAAATTTTCATACTGAAAGTAATGTAGGAGTTTTGAATTTTAAAACTGCTTTAAATCATTTTTTGCCTATTGGTGTTAGAGTTTTAGATTCTAAAGAGGTTTCAGAAAATTTTCATTCAAGATTTGATGCGAAGATGAAAACATATAAATATATTTTAAATTTAGATGAGGTTATGGATCCTATTTATTATAATTACAAGGCAAATTTTCCATATCCTTTGGATATTGATAAAATGCAAAGAGCCAAAGAATTTTTTATTGGAAGAAGGAGTTTTAAGGCTTTTATGGGACCTAGGACAGGTAATACTAATCCGATTAGAGAGATTAGTTCCTTTGAAATATATAAAGAGAACAATGATTTGATTTTTTTGATTAAAGGACAAAGTTTTATCAGAAATCAAGTTAGAATAATGGTTGGAACACTAGTCGATATCGGCAGAGGATTGATTGAAGAAGGTGAACTTGAAAAAATTTTAGATAGTGAAGACAGAACAAAGGCAGGAGTAACTTTAAGTCCGAATGGTCTTTATTTAATGGAGATTTTATATGACAAATTTTAAAGATTTAGATTTTTTAGTTGATAGTTTACGAAAAGTAGATAATGGTAAAAATCATATTCTGATAACTGGCAACATTAAAGTTGGTAAAAGTACGCTTTTAAAAGCTTTTATAGAAAAATATTACAAAAATTCTAAAATTGATGGAATTATGACTGAACTTGTCATTACTGATAAATTTAGAATTGAACTTTTTAGATATGGAACAAAAGAAAGATTTGTCATCGGGGAAAGAGAGAAAGAAATGAAATTTTTTGATGATGTTTTTTTGAAAAAAAGTTATGAATTTATGGATGATTTTAAAGATAATGATATTTTAGTCTTTGATGAGATTGGGAATAAGGAATTACATTTAAAAGAATATTGTACAAAATTAATTTCTCTTTTTGAAAATAATAGAATTTTTGCAGTGCTTAAGAAAGGTGGAAATCCAATAGTTGAAAATTTGGATAAATTAGAAAATTTTGTAATTTTTGATTTGGATAAGTTTTATGAATAGAGATGAGTATTTTATGAGTCTTGCTTTGAAAGAGGCAAAAAAGGCTTATGATAAGGGAGAAGTGCCTATTGGTTGCGTTATTGTTAAAGATGATAAAATAATTTCAAGAGGGCATAATCGAGTTTTGAGCAAAAAAAGTGGAGTTTATCATGCCGAAATTATTGCAATTAATAAAGCGGGACAAAAACTTGGGGATTTTAGACTTGAAGACACAGAGCTTTTTGTAACTCTTGAACCTTGTTGTATGTGTGCAGGGGCGATTGTAAATAGTAGAATAAAAAGAGTTATAATTGGAGCTATGGATGTAAAAAGAGGTTTTTGTGGATCGATTGAAAATGTATTAGATAGACAGGAACTCAATCATAGATCAATTATAAAAACCGGAGTTTTAGAAGAAGAATGTTTAGAAATTTTGCAAGATTTTTTTAAAATTTTAAGGAGTGAAAAGAAAAATAAATGAAATTAGTTGTTTGTTTAGATGAGAATAATGGCATTAGATTTTTTTGTAAAAGAGAGAGTCAGGATGAGTTGCAAAGAAAAAATCTTTTTGAATTAATAGGAAATGCAAAACTTTTTTTGACAAAATATAGCTACGACCTATATAAGGATTTTGAATTTAATTTTGAAATTATCGATGAAAATACAGAAATTGTTGAAGATTCAGTCTTTTTATACGAAGGAGAATTCTTAGAGAGGTTTTTACCTTATGTTGATGAAATAATAGTTTATTTTTGGAATAGAGATTATCCTTTTGATGAAACCTTTGAAGAATTTTTAAATGATGATTGGAAGGCAAGAGAAATCTTTGAATTTAAAGGAAAAAGTCATGAAAAGATTACAAGAAAAATATTTGTAAAGGAGAATAAAGATGAGTAAAAAGATTAGAATTGACAAGAAAAATATCCAAATATTTGGAGCTGTGTTATTTCTTGTTGTAGCGTTACTAGTTGCGTTTTTTACTTATAAATATGTTGAAAATAAAAATTCTATTAAAAATTCTAATATTTTTGGTCTTGATACAAATAAACTTCCAGAATATAACGGAAAGCCTTATGTCGTCATAAATAATAATGAGCCAAATTTTGATAAAAGTGAGTTAGTATCAAAATCTTTTGAAAAATATTCAGAACTTGACTCTTTAAAAAGATGTGGGGTTGCTGATTCTATAATAGGCCAAGATTTAATGCCAACTTCAAAAAGGGAGAATATTTCCTCAGTAAAGCCAACAGGATGGAAATCTGTTAAATATAATGGAATAGATGGTGGAAATTTATATAATCGTTGCCATTTGATAGGGTTTCAACTTGCAGGGGAAAATGCAAATAAAAGAAATTTAATAACAGGAACTAGATATTTGAATACAAAAGGAATGTTACCTTTTGAAAATATGATAGCTGATTATGTAAAGGAAACAAATAATCATGTAAGGTATAGAGTAACACCAATTTTTGTAGATAATGAACTTGTAGCAAGAGGTGTTCAGCTAGAAGCTATCTCCATTGAAGATAATGGAAAGGCGATTAAATTTAATGTATATTGTTTTAATGTTCAACCTTATATAGAAATAGATTATAAAACGGGAAATTCTTGGAGAAAATAAAATAAGAACTCCGCCCTTCCGCGATGCTTTGCATCGGGTGGGTACCCGGGAACCTTGTTGTTCCAGAATAAAAAAGTGCAGAAAAAATAATAGTTTTGTCTGCACTTTAAGTAGAATCTTAAATGGTTCTATTTTTTTTTGGATTTTTTTATTGTTTCTTTTAATAAATTATTTTTTAATTCCCATAAGTCTTTTGAAAGGTCAACTTTATAAATATGAGGATTATCAAATCTTTTAAATTCATCCCAAAGACTTTCAATTTCATTTGCACAATATTTTCTTATTTCTTCAATATCAGGCAGTTGGTAAACTAATTCTCCGTTTTTGAAAATTTGTTTTAACATAGGTCTTAGAATATAATCTTCATAAGTTGTAGTCTTCCAAGTATAAATTGGATGGAAAATTGAAATTGGTTTACTTTCATCAATTTTTTCATCAAATAATGTAATTAAATCCGCTTCGGCTTTATTTGTCTTTTTATCATAAATTCTGTATAGATTTTTAAAGCCCGGTGTTGTTATTTTATCAACATTTTCAGATACTTTAATCTTTGGAAGAATCTTTCCATCTTCTTCAATTGCTACTAATTTATAAACTCCACCAAAAACCGGATGAGTCTTTGAAGTTATAAGTCTTTCGCCAATACCGAATGAATCAATTTGAGCTCCTTGATGTAGTAAATCTCTAATAGTATATTCATCAAGAGAGTTTGAAACTACGATTTTTGCATCTTCATATCCTGCATTATCTAACATTTTTCTGGCTTGTTTAGAAAGGTAAGCTAAATCCCCACTATCAAGTCTAATTCCTTTTGGCCTTATTCCCATAGGCTTAAGAATCTCATCAAATGTTTTAATTGCGTTAGGAACTCCTGATTGCAATGTGTTATAAGTATCTACAAGCAATACGCAATTATTTGGGAATGATTTTGCAAAGGCTTTAAAAGCATCTAATTCTGAGTCAAACATTTGTACCCAAGAATGAGCCATTGTTCCAAGAACCGGAATATTAAATAATTTACCAGTTAAGACATTAGAAGTGCCGTCTACACCTGCGATATATGAAGCCTTTGCTCCATAGACAGAAGCGTCAATTCCTTGTGCACGTCTTGCTCCAAATTCCATAACAGCTCTGCCTTTAGCCGCTCTTTTTATTCTATTTGATTTTGTCGCTATTAAACTTTCATGATTTATTATTAATAAAGCTATTGTTTCGATTAACTGTGCTTGAACAGCAGGACCTCTTACAGTCATTATAGGTTCATTGGGAAAGATTACACTTCCTTCAGGAACTGACCAAATATCACATTCAAATTTAAAGTTTTTTAGAAAATTTAGAAACTTATCATCAAAAGTATTTAAAGATTTGAAATATTCAATATCTTTATCATTAAACTTCATTGAATTAAGTATTTGGGTTAAATGTTCTAATCCTGAGAAGATTGCATAACTTGCACTATCTGGATTTTTTCTGTAAAAAATATCAAAATAAGTAATCTTGTTATTCAAATTTTCATTAAAATATCCTTGAGCCATAGTGTATTCATAAAAATCTGAAAGGATTGAAATATTGAATTCATTAAAATTTCTGTTCACAAAATACCTCCATAGAAATTTATTTATTTAATAAGTATTCAAGGTCGTGGTCAAATATACGAATTCTATCGTGTATTTGTTTTTGCCAGTTTGTATTAAAAGTACCATCGTTATTTACAAAAAAGTTAGAATCCATATATCGAATAATTATATAGTTGCTGTTTTTTTGATCAAAACCATTTCCGCGAGAAAAATCAATTCCTTTTCCAGTATTTCTAGTAACAATTGCTTCAATCAAAGGTAAAGTAATTTCATTACAAGGTATTCTCATATCAGGAATATTCCAAAATGTCTTTTTTTCTTTTTTGTATATTAAAAGATCTGAAATTGTACCATTTGATGCACATTGAACTCTACGAATTTCATTAATATTTATGCTATGCTTTGCACCGAATATAACTCCATTAGATATACGAATTGCTTTTTCTCTCAAACTACGAGCTAAATCAATATCCAAAGTATCAATATTATTTGGAAAATCTTTTGTTAGTTTGTACGTAGCATGAGCTAAAAGTATTGACTTTGTTTCTAAAATATTATGACAACCATTTATAATTGTAGTGTCAGATATAAATTCTATAGGAGCTGACTTATCTTTTTTTTCAAATAACAAGTTATAACTTGAATTAGAATTACAATATCTAAGGGATATTATATAGGAAATTTCATCAAATGAAATATCAAAATTTTTCTTTTCTTTCTTTGTATCTTCATAAGATAATCCATCTTTTCTTACAGTTAAAAGGCTTCCATCTTTACGAGTAAATTTCATATGTTGCTTTTCAAATACAGTTTTCATAAACCCTCCTAAAATATAAATATCATATCGATTCCTATTATAACACTTTTAATAATTTTTTTCTATTATAATCAATTCAATTTTAAATGGTTATTATAATATCAATACATATTTATCCTATATTAAATCAATAAACGTAAATAAAAATTATTCTTATTTGTGTGGATTATTTTTTATTTTTGTGATACAATATAAAAGAATTAGAATTATTCTTGAAATTTTAATTTTTAAAATTTCATAGATAGGGGGTACAATATGAAAAATATTTCAAAAAAATTTTTTGGATTAATATTGGCAGGAGTAGTATTGCTTACAGGTTGTACTGCAAAAACCGAAAAAAAAGATAGAGGCGATAAAAATAAGGGTAAATTAAAAGTTGTAACTACAATTTTCCCAGAATATGATATGGTAAAAGCAATTGCAAAAGATAAAGTTGACTTGGAGTTAATGATAAAACCGGGAGTTGATGTTCATTCATTCACTCCAACTCCACAAGATATAAAAACGGTTCAAAATTCAGATATTTTTATGTATGGTGGAACTGAACATGATAAATGGGTTGAAAATTTGACTAAAAGTATAGATATGAAAAATAAAAAAGTAGTTAAATTAGTAGATGGTATTAAACAACTTGAAGAAGAAACTGTTGATGGTATGAAACACGAACATAATCACGATGATGATAAAGAAGATGAACATAATCATAACCATGAACACGAAAAGGAACATAATCACAATCATAAACATGAAGATTTGGACGAATGTGAAGATTGCAAACATAATCATGAGAATGAGTCAGGAAAAGAATTAGATCCACATTATTGGACATCACCTAAAAATGCTATTCAAATGGTTAAAACTATAACTAATGCATTGGTTGAAAAAGATCCTGACAATGCAGAATTTTATAAAGAAAATGCGAAGAATTATATTAAACAACTTGAAGATGTAGATAAAGAGTTACATGATGTTGTTGATAATGCAAAGATTAAACAAGTTGTTATTGCAGATAGATTTCCATTCAGATATTTATTTAAAGACTTAGGTTTAGAGTATCGTGCTTTGTTTTCAGGTTGTAGTGTTGAATCAACTGCAAGTGCAGGACAAATTAAAAAAATGGTTGACTATGTAAAAGAAAATAAAATTCCGGTAGTTTATCATATCGAAATGGGAAAAGGTGAACTGGCTGAAACTGTTGCTAAAAATTCCGGAGCTAAAGTTAAACTTTTACATTCAATCCATACTGTAACTAAAGAAGATTTTGATAAGGGTATAACTTATATAGACCTTATGAAACAAAATGTTGAGGCATTAAAAGAAGGACTTAATTAATGAAAGAAAAAATTTTAGTTTGTGAAAATTTAGAAATTTTTTATAAAAATAATAAAATAATTGACAATCTTAGTTTTTCTATTAATGAGGGAGATTTCTTCCTCATCTTAGGAAAAAATGGTGTTGGAAAATCTACACTATTAAAAGGAATTTTAGATTTAAAAAATATCTCTTCAGGAGAAATAAAGAAAAATTTTAAAATTTGTGGATATATGTCTCAAGAAGTTTTATTAAAAAAAGAATTCCCATCAACGATATGGGAATTTGTTTTATCTTCGAGAGCCGTCTATTCAAAATTTTTCTATACTTCCAAAGATACTGAAGTCGTTAAAGAAAATTTAAAAAAATTAAATCTTTGGGAAATTAAAAACAAGAGTATAAGTTCACTGTCTATCGGACAAAGACAAAGGGTTTTACTTTGCAGATGTCTTTGTGTATCTGAAAAGATTATTTTTTTGGATGAGCCTACAAATTCTTTGGATATAAATGTTAGAAAGATGTTATATGAAATTTTAGAAAAACTTAATAAAGAAGGACTTACTATTGTTATGATAAGTCATGATGAAGAGGCTTTTAAGTATTCTAATAGAGCTTTGGTTTTAGGAAAAGAAAATAAAGTCATCGAAAATGTTTGGGAAAAATATGAAAAGGGGGAAATAAATTTTGATTAGTTTAATTTCAGAAATGTTAAGTTATCCCTTTATGGTAAAAGCAATATTCGTCGGACTTTTAATTTCAATAAGCTCTGCATTACTTGGAATAACTCTAGTTTTGAAAAGATATGCAATGATAGGAGTTGGTCTTTCTAATGTTTCATTTGCAGCACTTTCTATTGCTCTTTCTTTTGATATTTCTCCAATAGAATTTTCTATGCCTATAGTAATTATAGCTGGAATTATTCTTTTAAAATATGGAGAAAAATATAATATTAGTAGTGATACAGCAATTGCACTTTTAAGTTGTGTTTCAGTTTCTATAGGGGTAACTTTTACTGCTGTAACCAAAGGACTAAATGTTGATGTATGTAACTATCTATTCGGAAGTATACTGATTATGAAAAGAAGTGATATGTATATCAGCTTTGTCTTAGGGATAGTGGTTTTAATTTCCTATATTTTGTTGTATAATAAAATATATACCATAACAATTGATGAAGATTTTGCAAAGGCAAGTGGAGTAAATGTAAGCTTATATAATACTTTGGTTACAATTCTAATTTCCGTAACTATAGTTATAGGAATGAAATTTATGGGAAGTATGCTTATTTCATGTTTAATAATATTTCCTGCAATGACATCAATGAGAATTTTTAAAAGCTATAAAGCTGTTGTTATTTCATCAGTTATAATTTCGACAATAGCCTTGTTCATTGGAATAACTTTATCATATATATACTCAACACCTACAGGTGCAAGTATTGTGTTGGTTAATTTAGTTTTATTTATTTTATCTTGCATAGTAAGGAGGTTTATCAGTGAATAAAAAAATATTGAGTTTAATATTATCTTGTCTATTGCTGTGTTCTTGTTCAAAGGCTGACAGCAATAATAAGTTTGTAAAAAATAAAGAAAATAAAAATGATTTAAAAAGTGCTCTAAAAAACGATCCGGAAAATGCTGGAACCGATAAAGATAAAAAATCTACTGAAACTGATAAAAACCAAAATCCTGATGATTATAAACTGGAAAGACATCAAGGGCAAAATGATTCGAAAGATGAATACAAACAGCCTGAAAAAAAGGATGAACTTACAAAAGAACAGTTAAATAAAAAAAGAGATGCAGATTCAAAAGATGGAATAATAAATATTTCTGATGGGATTTTTTTAGCTCTTGTAAATGATATTTATGTAAATAAAGATGAATATGTTGGCAAGAAAGTTAGAATCTCGGGACAAAATGTGAGATTTGAAGATAAAGATACAGGTGAGGTTGTCTATGCAATTTTACGTGAAGGACCTGGCTGTTGTTACAACGATAGTGTAATTGGATTTGAATATATTACTGACGGAAAATATCCTGAAAAGGATAAATGGTATGAAATGGTTGGAGAAGTAATAGTCGATAAATATAAAACTGGAAAAGTTGTAAAACTCAAACTAATTGAGATAAAAGAAATAGAACCAAAAGGAAAATTAATTCATTTACAAAAATAATTGGAGATAATGTCTCTAATCAGACTGAAAGTGTCAATGAGAAAACATTGACACTTTTTTAGTAAATAAAAAAATAAGTAGTATAAAAATATAAAATGAGATTTACATAAGTAAAGTATATTTTTGAAAATTTAGGAGAAGTTTTGTAATTTAGGGTTATATATTTTTCTAACCCTATTTTATGCTAATTATTCAAAATATGATATAATGATATAAATAATAAAATGGAAAATGAAAAGAAGTAAAAAGGAGAAAGATAGAAAATGGGAATAAATATGAACTTGGAAGATTCAAGGAGACAAGCAGAAAGTATAGAAAATGAAATGAAAAAAAGAATAGAAGGATATGAGGGTTTAATAAGAGCAATAACAAAGATAGGCTATACAACAGGGGAATTAAAAGGACAAGCCTATGATGCGATGAGAGAATATTTTGAAGAAATATTAATGCCAATAGCAAAAGGAGGAAAACTGTTATCAGAATTAACAACAAAAGTTGCGAAAGAATTACCGGAAAGATATGTAAGAGAAGTACATAGTAGTAGTTTAAATGAAGAAGAATTAGAATTAATAATAGCAGAGTATAAAGCACAAGAAAGAAGACTGGAAAGACTTTTATCAAATGACATTGTACTTTTACCAAATGAATTTGGGCAAGGAGAATATGAATATAAAAATCATCTTCTAGTAAGTTCCAATGTATATAGAGATATGAGAAGATATTATGAAGAATTATTACAAAAATTAAGAATATTTAATCGAAACACAGAAAATCTAACAAGAGAAATAGAAGAGCTAAGTAAAGCAATAAAATCAGGTTTAAGAGCAATAAAAAATACAAGCTGTTATAATCAAATGTCAGGAGAATTTGATATAAAAGAGTTAAAAGGAGAAGAATGGCTAAGAAAACTAAATATACTAAACGAACTAAATGAAGCAAGAAAAATAGAAACTAGAGAAGAGAAGGAATACAAAGAAGTCTTAATGAAAGATTTTGGCTTTGACGAAAGAACAGCAAATATAATACTAAAGTTAAAAAGAGCAATAGATAAAAAATTTGCACATTTAAGTAAAGAGAAAAGATTTTATATATTTAATAGAATTATAGGAGATAGACATTATTATAAACTTAAGTGGAAAGGAACAGCTGGAAGCTTGGGAGATTACTTTTATAAAGAAGTAGAAGCAACAGATAATTTTGGAATATCACAAAATATAAGGACAGCATATAGTTTAGAAGAGATATATAAAGAACTAGGATTAAGTAAAAAAGAGTATACACAGTTGATGTATGAATTAGATATTCAACATAGATTTGCCGGTGTAAAGGCATTTGAAGGAAATTATATGCAAACATATCGAAGAAAAAAATTCAAAAAAGAGTTTGCAGAATTTAAGAGAGTGTATGGAGAATATTTAACAGAAGCTGATTTTATAGAGAAGTGGAATAGAGATAGAAGAGATGATGCATATCATGGAAAAGGAGATTTTACACATCAAGCAATCACAATGGCTACAAATTTATATAAAAATCATTCTAGGCTAGCAAATATAGCGGGCTCAATGTATAATTCTGCGGAACCACATAAAGTAACAAATGACTTGGCAGGGTGGCTAGGAGATACTACAAATAAAGCATTTAAAAAACCATCAATGAATGGAGATGACTATAAGGCCGATTTAGATGCAGTAAATATTTTACATCTATGTAACAAAGATAAAAGTAGAGATTCTATTGAAGTAATTAACGAATACTATAAAGGAATACGAGAAGGAACAATAAATAGAGCAAAAATGTTTAAAGAAAATTTAGGGCTTAAATATATTGAAGATGGAATTAGAAAAGTATATGAACTAAGAAAAGTTACAGAATATGGAAATGGATATATATTAGAAGAAAGAACATTAACAATGGAAGAGTTAAAAATAAAAAATCCGGTAGGATATAACTTTATAATGAATTTGATAAATGGAAATAATAAATATATAAAGTATGTAAAACAGGAGAAAGAAAATGAAGAGTAAAACAGAGAAGGCATTAGTAATACTATTATCAATAGTAATAGTTATAATAGCATATAAGATAATAGACCCAAAAGTAAAGAATATCTTTGATGAAATGTATTATGGAGAGAAAAAGGTATATAGTTGGTTTGGAGAAACACCATTTTGGGACATACCGGGGATAGAACAATGGAATAGAAATGACATGAAAGATACATCGATGAGCGAAGATACTACAGTAGAAGAAAGATACGAAAAAAAATATAAAGCAAAAAAAATAGGAAAATGGGATATTATATTTGAATTTAGTTATGATACTAAAGAAATTGAAATAAGTTTCATTGATGATGAAAAAGAAAAAAAAATAGGAATAGGAATATTTATTTCATATAAAGTAGATACGAAAAAGGCGAAAGAAATAATTCGTTTTTATGATAATACAAAAAAAATGCCAGAAGCTGAAATTGAAGACGTCCCGAAAATAAAAGAATATTTAGAAAAAAATAATATTTCATTAAAAGACTTAAAAGAAACAGCAGACGAATTGTTGTATGAAAAAGTAATAGGAGATTGGGAAAAATATGCAAAGTCAAGATTTTCAAAAGACAATTTAGGTACAGTAAAAATAGAAAGAAGTCCATTATTTGACGGAGTGGATTAGGAAAAAGAAATGTAAATAAGAAAAAACTGTTTAACTTTATAAAAAATTTGAGAAATAATAATAAATATATAAAGTATGTAAAACAGGAGAAAGAAAATGAAGAGTAAAACAGAGAAAGCATTAGTAATACTATTATCATTATTATTGATTATAATAGTATATAAAATAATAGACCCAAAAGTAAAGAATGTATTTGATGAAATGTATTATGGAGAGAAAAAAGTATATAGTTGGTTTGGAGAAACTCCATTTTGGGACATACCGGGGATAGAGCAATGGAATAGGAAAGATATGGTATATACATCAATGAAAGAAGATACAACAGTATATGAAAGATATAAAAAGAAATATAAAACAAGAATGTTAGGAGAATGGAAGATTAGATTTAAATTTATTTATGATACAAAAAAATAGATATAAGCTTTTATAATAAGATACTTGAAAAGAAAATAACATTTTCTATACATTACAAATATGATATAGAAAGCAAGAGAATGGTAGAAAATGTTGATTTTTTTGATAATACAAAAAAAATGCCAGAAGCTGAAATTGATGAAATTCCAAAGATAAAAGAATATTTAGAAAAAAATAATATATCCATAAAAGACTTGAAAGAAACAGCAGACGAATTGCTGTATGAAAAGGTAATAGGAGACTGGGAAAAATATGCAAACTCAAGATATTCAAAAGACAATCTAGGGACAGTAAAAATAGAAAGAAGTCCATTATTTGACGGAGTGGATTAGGGAAAATTTAATTATTACGAGGGAAAGCGAATAGTAAAACTAATAAAAAAATATTTAAGAGTACCATATTTTATACACTTAGGGGGAATCGGTACATAAAACCATTCATACACCCGTGTATAAAAAAGCACAGACAAAGCTTATGTATTATCTGCTTAAAAACATCAAGAAAGTGCAGTTTTATCCTATAAAAATTATTGTAAAGTACTTGACAAATGAAAATAAATGATTTATACTATTTAGGTATTGAATATGCACCTTTAGCTCAGCTGGCAGAGCACCTGACTCTTAATCAGGGTGTCCAGGGTTCGAACCCCTGAAGGTGCACCAATTAATTTTTTAGGCTATAAAAATTTATACCCGGATAGCGAAAGTCGGTATAAGAGAGTAACCAAAATATCTAGATGAAGTCGAAGATATTTTGAGTTAATATCTTAGTCCAGTGCGAAGCACGAGAGAATGAGCTATCTAAAAATTGAAATGAAAGTAAGTATAGAATTATAAAAAAATTTGAAAAAATTGAATATTATATGCCCAGATAGCGAAAAGTCGGTATAAGAGAGTAACCAAAATATCGAGATGAAATCGAAGATATTTTGAGTTAATATCTTAGTCTAGTGCGAAGCACGAGAGAATGAGCTATCTAAAAATTGAAATAAAAGTAAGTAAAGAAAATAAAAAAATTCGAAAAAATTGAATATTATGCCCAGATAGCTCAGTCGGTAGAGCAGAGGACTGAAAATCCTCGTGTCGGTGGTTCGATTCCGCCTCTGGGCACCATTTGCGGGAGTGGCTCAGTGGTAGAGCATCGCCTTGCCAAGGCGAGGGTCGCGAGTTCGAATCTCGTCTTCCGCTCCATTTCAATTTGGCGACATAGCCAAGTGGTAAGGCAGAGGTCTGCAACACCTTCATCTCCAGTTCAAATCTGGATGTCGCCTCCAAGGTCTCTTATGAGACCTTTTTTGTTTATGTAAAGAATAATAAAATAATTAAAATATTATATGGAGTTTTATAGATAGGAGTAAGATATGTTAGCTAATGAATTGTTATCTTATTTAAAGGTAAAAAAGATTTGTGGAAATATTGAAAATATAAATATAAAATACATTTCTCAAGATAATAGAAATATAAAAGAAAATACTGCTTTTATTTGCATAGAAGGTAATACTGTAGATGGACATTCATTTGTTGAAAGTGCCGTAAAAAATGGTGCGAAATTGGTGATAGCATCAAAAGAGGTATCTGACAAGTTAGGGGATATTCCGATTGTTTATGTTAAGGATACTTTAAAAGTTATGGGACTTCTAGCTAATGTGCTATATAAATGTCCAAGTGAAAAATTATTTATGGTTGGAATAACTGGAACTAACGGAAAGACAACTACAAGTTATTTAATTAATCATATTTTTGAAACTTGTAATATGAAAACAGGACTAATGGGAACTATACATCATAAAATAGGAAATAAGGTAATTCCTACTAAAAATACAACACCTATTTCTGTTGATTTGCAAGGATTTTTAAATGAAATGGTAGTTGAAAATTGCAAATGTTGTGTAATGGAAGTTTCATCACATGCATTGGCTTTAGATAGAGTTTTAGGTTGTGATTTTGACTGTGCAATTTTTACAAATTTGTCTCATGAACATTTAGAATTACATAAGACAATGGAAAATTATGCAAATACCAAAGAGCTTTTATTTACACAATTAGGACATAATTTAAAGAATGGAAAGTTAAAAACAGCTATTTTAAATAGTGATGACGAATATTCAAAAAGATTTGCTGAGCATATTCCATCAGAAATTATTACTTATGGGATAAACGATAAAAATGCTGATTTTTTTGCTGATAATATTTCATTTGATGATTGGAAAATGAGATTTGATTTACATTTTTTAGATGAAGTATATAGAGTTGAAACTAATTTAGTTGGAGTTTTTAATGTATATAATGTGTTGGCTTCAATTTGTGCTGGATATGTAAAGGGAATTTCAATCTCAGATATATTAGAAGCTTTAAAGAGTTTTACAGGTGTAAGTGGTAGAATGGAAATAGTAGAATCAAATAGAAATTACAAAATAATAATTGATTTTGCTCATACTCCAGATGGACTTATAAATGTTCTTGAAACTTTGAATAAAGTCCCTCATAATAGGATTATTACTATGATAGGTCATAGTGGTGGTAATAGAGATTCCAGTATGAGACCTGATTTAGGAAAAATAGCTTTAGAAAATTCTGATGAAGTTGTATTTACAGCAGATAATCCTAGACATGAGTCAATTAGCAAAATTGTAAGAGAATTGGTTTCTGAATGTGATAAGGGTAATTATACTGTTGTTGAAGATAGAAAAGAAGCAATAGAATATGCTTTTGAAATAGCAAAAGAAAATGATATTGTATTACTTGCTGGGAAAGGTGCAGAGCCATATCAAGTAATTGGTGATGAATATTTTCCTTATAGTGAGATAGATACAGTTAAGGAAATTTTAAAAAAATAGAAATAAATTGTACTATATGATATAATTAATTAATAATTTGTTAATTCTTTTAAGTAGTATTTAAGGAGAAATTATGTGTGGATTTGTAGGATTTTACAGTAAAGATATAAAAGATGAAAATATAATAAAAGAGATGAATAATCAAATTATCCATCGTGGTCCAGATAGTGACGGATATTATTTTGACAGTGGAATTAATTTTGGTTTTAGGAGACTTAGTATAATTGATTTAAACGAAGGCTCTCAGCCGATTTTGAATGAAAATAATGATGTGGCTATAATTTTTAATGGAGAAATTTATAATTATCAAGAAATTAAAGATGATTTGTTAGAAAAAGGATATAAATTTAAAACAAATACCGATACTGAAGTTATTTTACATGGATATGAAGAATATGGGGAAGAAGGTGTTTTGGCTAAATTAAGGGGAATGTTTGCCTTTACTATTTGGGATAGTAAGAAAGAGAGACTTTTTGGAGCAAGAGACCATTTTGGAATAAAACCATATTATTATACAATGATTGACGGAGATTTTATTTTTGGTTCAGAAGTTAAGTCATTCTTAAAATATCCAAAATTTAAAAAAGAAGTAAATGAAAAAGCATTAAAGCATTATTTAGTTTTTCAATATAATCCTTTAGAAGAAACATTTTTCAAAGGTGTGAAGAAACTTAGACCCGGACATTATTATATTTTTGAAAATGGGAAACTTGAAATAAAGAGTTATTACAATTTAACTCTTGATTATAAGGAAATGACTTTTGATGAAGCTGTAAGCAAGATAGAAAAAGAAGTTGAAGAATCAGTTAAATATCACAAGATTAGTGATGTTGAAGTTGGCTCTTTCTTGTCAGGCGGTGTTGATTCAAGTTATGTTGTTGCAACAGCTATGCCTAACAAAACTTTTTCAGTAGGTTTTGATAATAAAGGCTTTGATGAAACAGTTTATGCAAAAGAGCTTTCAGATAAACTTGGAATAGAAAATTTTTCTAAAATAATTACTCCTGATGAATTTTTTGAAGGAATAAATAAAGTGCAATATTATTCAGATGAACCACATGCAAATCTTTCTTCTGTTGCTCTGTATTTTTTGTCAAAACTTGCATCAGAACAAGTTAAGGTAGTTTTATCTGGAGAAGGAGCAGATGAATTATTTGCCGGATATAATGAATATGCAGAAGCTCTCCCACAAAGAATTTATAAAAAATTACCATTTAGTTTAAGAAATAAGTTATATAAAAAATATAAAGATAAAAAGCATTTTAGTGGAAAGACTATCATAATGAAATATGGTCAAAAGGTTGAAGATAGATACATTGGGCCTGCAGAAATAATGTCTGATGAACAAGCTAATACACTTTTAAAAGAAAAATATCAAAATTCTGAAACATCAAGAGATTTAACAAAAAAATATTATGATGAAGTTAAAGATATGGATGATGTTTCTAAGAGATTATATCTTGACATGAAAATGTGGATAGTTGACGATATTTTGCTTAAAGCAGATAAAATGACTATGGCAAATTCTATCGAGCTTAGAGTTCCACTTTTAGATAAAAAGATGTGGGAACTTGCAAGAACAATTCCTGTAAGACATAAAGTTCATAATGAAATAACAAAATATGCTTTTAGAAAAGCTGCTTTAAACAAATTGCCCGATGATTGGGCTAAGAGAAGAAAGTTAGGTTTTGTCGTTCCTTTTGTTTTATGGATTAAGGAAGAAAAATATTATAATATTGTTAAAGAAACTTTCAATAAGGATTTTGTAAGTGAATTTTTTGATGTGGAAAAAATCAATTCACTTCTTGATGATCATTTTAATAATAAAAACAATAATGGTCGTAAAATTTATACTATTTATACATTTTTAAAATGGTATGAACAATACTTTAATTAAGAGGTAAAATAATGAACAAAGCTGTTGTTTTAGGTTGTAATTACTATATAGGACTTAGCATAATAAGATGCTTAGGACGTGAAGGAGTTCATGTTGTAGCTTGTGATTATGACTTTGATAATTCCTATGGAGCAAAGTCTAAATATATATCTGAATTTTTAAAAATTAATGATTTGAATAAATTTGGAGAAGAGGCTTTTGTAGGACTGATAGAGTATGGAAAAAAACAAGATGAAAAACCAGTTTTACTTCCAACTCATGATAAATATGTTGAATTTATAGATGAATATTATGACGAATTGGCAAAATATTATTTAATCAGTCAAGCTAAAGGGCTTAATTCAAAATTATTGGATAAATGGACTTTATATGATATTGCAAGAGAAAATGGAGTAAAAATTCCGGCAACAATTAATGCAAATGATGAAAATTTGGTTGAAAAAGTAAAAAATGAAGTTGGATTTCCTTGTATTATCAAGCCTGTTGATACTGTAGAATTTACTAAGATTTTTAGAAATAAAGTTTTTATCTGTAATAATGTTGAAGAGATGGAAAATGGAATAAAAAAAGCAAAAGACAATGATATAGAAATCTTTGTTCAAGAAATTGTTCCAGGTTTTGACGATTGTATGTTGACTTACGATTATTATATCGATAGAAGCGGAAAGACAACTCATTATATGACTGCTCAAAAGCAAAGACAATGGCCAATAAATTTTGGGGCATCTTGTTTTACAATTCAAAAATACAATCAAAAATTAATTGATATGTCAAAGCCTTTCCTAGAAAATATAGGATATCGAGGTTTTGGTGAAATAGAATATAAAAGACATGAAAAAACAGGAGAAATCTATCTGATAGAAATAAATGCAAGGACTACTAATTTTAACAATTTGATTTATAAAGTTGGAATAAATATGCCTTATATTGCTTATCTTGATTTAACTGGTAATTTAAAAGAAAGTGATTGTAAATATATTGATTATGATACAAATTACGCTTTTATTTATGGTTTTGAAGATATGGTTGCAATTTGGCGTTATAAGAAAACTAAACAAGTTGGAATTTTGAAATCTTTAAAGATTTCATTTTCAAGCAAATGGGCTCCTGCAATTTTTGCTACAGATGATTTGAAACCTTGGTGTTTCTTTAATAAAATTTTATTGGGAAAAGTTTTTAGAAAAATATTTAGGAGGAAATAGTGTACAAATTAGGAGTTATTGGAGGAATGGGACCTTTAGCAACTGTAAAATTCTATGATAAAGTCGTTTTAAACACAGAAGCACATAATGATAATGAACATATTGATTTAATAGTCTTAAATCATTCAACTATGCCAGATAGAACAAGATGTATTATAGAAAATAAAGATACTGAATTTCTAAATGAAATAAAAAAAGATTTAGAAATTTTGGATGAAATCGGGGTAGATGTGGTTGCTATTCCTTGTAATACAAGTCATTATTTTTATGACGAATTTAAAAACTTTGCAAATTTAAAAATTATAAATATGATTGAAGAAACAATTTTAGAAATAAAAAGAAGAGGCTTAAAAAAAGTTGCTGTCTTTGGAACACTTGGAACTCTAAATTCAAAAGTTTATAATAAGTATGCAGAAAAAAATGGTATTGAAGTAAAAGAATTATCTTTAGAAGATAAAAATTCTGTTATGGATATTATTTACAAGATTAAGGAAACCAATAATTTAGAAAATAAAAAATTTGTTGAAATTTTAAATAAATATTGTGATGATGAAACCATTGGAATAATAGCTTGTACTGAACTTAGTCTTTTAGATATCTCTAAAAATATGAATACAATTGATGCTTTGGATGTTCTTGTAAACAAGAGTATTGAATATAGTGGAGCAAAGATTAAAAAATAAATGTGATTCTAACTTTATATTCTCAAAAAAATTAAAAAATTTATAAAATAACTTTATTTTTTAAAAATTTGGGTATATAATGCTTGTATATGATAAAATATAGGAGGATACAAAAATGAAAGATTTTAAAAGTTTAAATGTTTATTTATCAAACATTGCAGTTATGACTACTAAATTACATAACTTACATTGGAATGTAGAAGGAAGAAATTTCTATCAAACACATACCTTTACAGAAGGATTATATGACAAATTCTTTGAATGGTATGATGAAGTTGCTGAATCAATTAAAATGAGAGGTGGATTCCCATTCGCATCATTAAAAGAATATGTTGCTAATGCTACAATCAAAGAATTAGAATCTAAGAAAGTAACAGTTGATGAAGTTAATGAAATAGTTATGAATGATTTATCTACACTTAAAGAAGAAGCTACAAAGATTAGAGAAGAAGCTGATAATGATGGAGATTTCATAATTGTTGGAATGTTAGAAGACCATATTGGAGAATTAGAAAAGAATATTTGGTTCTTCAGAGCTTCTAAACCATGTTGTAAATAAGAAAAATATTTTTAAAAATTTAGGTTGGAGATAAGTCTTCGACCTTTTTTTGTGAAAATTTTTAATCTTTTTATAGTTGACTTTTTTTACTAAATCTAATATAATTTACTCATCAAATATTTAGTGATGATAAGAAATAGTAGATTATTTATGTATATGTAGAGAGAAGTTGTTTGGTGAAAAACTTTTATGCATGTAATTGAACCTATCTTTGAACTTGTATTAAAATTACAGGGTTGTGCCTTATAGCTTTTGAGTATAAATTAGAGTGGTACCACGGCTTTCGTCTCTTGGAGATGATTGCCGTTTTTTTATCATAGAAGCCATTTTATAAAAATCGTCGCTGAAAAATTAATTTATTATTATGGAGGAATTATATTATGAAAATGAAAAGATATTATATGCCTACACTTAGGGAAGATCCTCAAGAGGCAGAAATTATAAGTCATAAATTGCTTTTAAGAGCGGGAATGATTAGAAAGAGTGCAGCGGGAATATACTCTTATCTTCCACTTGGCTACAGAGCAATTAGAAAAGTAGAAAATATTGTAAGAGAAGAAATGGATAGAATGGGTGGATATGAAATTTTAATGTCTGTACTTCAACCAAAAGAAATATGGGAAGAATCGGGAAGATGGCAAACTTTTGGACCTGAAATGTTCAAAGTTAAAGACAGAAATGAAAGAGAATTCTGTCTTGGACCAACTGCTGAAGAATATTTTACAACTTTGATAAGTGGAGAAATAAAAAGCTATAAACAATTACCTTTAAATATTTATCAAATTCAAACTAAATATCGTGATGAAAAAAGACCACGTTTTGGTATAAATAGAGCCAGAGAATTTTCAATGAAAGACGCTTATACTTTTGATGTAAGCCCTGAAATGATGATGGAATCTTATAAAGAAATGTGGAAAGCTTATGAAAAAGTATTTAATAGATTAGGACTTAATTATAAAATTGTTGCCGGAGATGCCGGAGCAATGGGAGGAAATAGCTCACATGAATTTATCGCTCTTTCTGATGTTGGAGAGGGAGTTATTTGCTATTGTGATGAAAGTGGATATTCTGCAACTGACGAAAAAGCAGAAGTTATTTACAAAGTTGATGAAAGTGGAGATGAAAAGGAACTTGAATTAGTTTATACTCCAAATTGCAAAACAATAGAAGATGTTGCAAACTTTTTAAAACAAGAGGCTTCAAAATGTATTAAGGCGATAGATTTAGTTGTAGCAGGAGAACCTATTATAGTATTTGTTCCTGGAGATAGAGAGCTTAATATGACAAAACTTTGTGCTTATCTAGGAGTTCCAGAACATGAAATTGAAATGATGGATGAAGAAACAATTTTAAAAATTGAATCATCTGCAGGATATACTGGACCTGTAAACTTGAAAGTTAGAAAAATTTTAGATAAGAGAATTACTCTTATAAAAAATACTGTAGTTGGTGGAAATAAAGAAGATTATCACTATATAAACTGTAATTTTGGAAGAGATTTTGACGGAGAAATTGCAGAAGATTTACTTATGGTTCAAGAGGGAGATGTTTGTCCTATAAGTGGACATCCATTGAAATTTGCAAGAGGAATAGAAGTTGGAAATATCTTCCAACTTGGAACAAAATATTCTAAGGCTTTAAATGCGACTTTCTTGGATGAAAATGGAGTTAGTCAATATTTTTGGATGGGAAGTCATGGAATAGGAATTACAAGAAGTATTACTGCGATTATTGAACAAAATAATGATGAAAAAGGAATTATTTGGCCAATTCAAGTTGCACCTTATCATGTAATTGTTACAGTTGTAAATATAAATGATGAAGAACAAATGGCACTTGGAGGAAAAATTCATGACGAATTAGAATCTAAAGGTGTTGAAGTTATGCTTGACGATAGAAAAGAAAGAATAGGCGTTAAATTTAATGATAGAGATTTGATAGGTATTCCTTTAAGAATTACTGTCGGCAAAAAAGCTAATGAGAATATAATCGAGTTTTCAACAAGAAGCGAAATGGAAAATGTTGAAATGTCTTCTGAAGATACAATAAATAGAGTTGTAGAAGAAGTTAGAAAAATAAAATAATATTTTTAATACCACGTATTTTCATGTGGTATTTTTTCTAATTGACTGTATCTTATTTTTTCTATTTAATTGGGTATTATATAACTGTTAAATAATAATTTATATAAGGAGTTTTTATGGATAGTGATTTCAGTACAAAAATTCAAAAGCAAAAAATTAGTCGTGAAAGGCGAAAAGAATTAAAACATAGATTAAAAAAAGAACTGGAAGATAGGATGAGATTTGTCTATATATCATCTTTTTTGTCTTGGATTCAGTTTTTGATGAGAATAATTTCTTTTGGTTTTATTGCAAAGGGATTTTCTAATCTTTATCAAAAAATAGATTTTAATATTTTTGTTTATGCTGTAATTGCAATTGGCTTAAATCTTTTAGGCTTTGGAATTTCGATTCTTGCTAAAAAATATCAAGGGGTAGCTTCTCAGTTTGCTAGAGATAATTTGAAATCAAAGTTTTTTGACGCCTTCTCCAAAAGTGATGAAGAAGTTTTTAAAGGTTATTCTACAGCAGATGTACTTACTGTTGCGTCTCAAGGAATTGATACTTTGGATACTTTTTACAGCACTTATTTATCCACAACTTTAAGGACCTTTTTTAACTGTGGAACAATTTTATTAATTGTAGCTTTTATTTATCCTTTGGGTGGTTTAGTATTTTTAATCAGTATTCCATTTATTCCGGTTTCAATAGTGTTAATACAAAAGCGTTCAGCAAAAATTATGCAACATTATTGGTCAACTTATATGGATGTAAGTAATTTATTTATGGACGATTTAAAAGGATTGAATACTCTTTATTCTTATAGTGCTGATGAAATTTATGAGAAGAAATTTAATGAGTCTGCTGAAAGTTTTAGACTTTCTACTATGGAGCTTTTGAAATTTCAACTTCAATCTGTTGGATATATGGATGGGGTTATGTATCTTGGAATTGCAATTTCAGGATTTTTAGCTGTTCTGTCAATATCAAAAGGCAATATGTCAATTTTTAATTTTATATTCTTTGTTTTGATTGCAACTGAGTTTTTTACGCCAATTAGAGAATTGGGATATTGTATGCATTTACTTATGATGAATACTAAAATGGCAGATAGAATTTTTACTTTTCTAGATAGTGTTAAAGGTGAAAAGAAATCAGAAGTTGTGAATATCAAATTAGAAAGTATAGATAATATTGAATTTAAAAATTTATCTTTTTCATATGATGATAGAAATGTTTTAAATAATGTTAATCTAAGGATTACTAAAGGTAGTTTATTTGCAATAGCAGGAGAGAGTGGACTTGGAAAAAGTACATTTGCAAAGATCTTGTTTAAAAATCTTGAAGATTATTCTGGAGAAATATTAATTGATGGGAAATCTTTAAAAGATTTTTCAAGGTCAGATATAAATGCATTAGGTTTTTATGTATCTCCAGATTCTTATGTCTTTAACGAAAGCATTATGGATAATTTAAAAAAAGCTACAAAATTACCAGAATATGAAATATTAAGATGGATTGAAGAAAAAAATATTTTAAAATTTGTAAAAACTTTGCCAGATGGTTTCAATACAATTATTGGTGAAAATGGAAGATTGATTTCTCCGGGACAAAGACAACAGATAATTTGTGTTAGAAGTTTGCTAGCAGATAGAAAAATTTATATTTTTGATGAAATGACTTCAAGCGTTGATACAGAAAATGAAATAGCAATATTGAATTTAATAAAAATGATTTCGAAAAATTCTATTGTTATGTTTATTTCTCATAAGATGAAACAAGTTAATAAAGCAGATTTTGTTTTATTTATGGGAAAAGAAAAAAGTTGGGATTTTGGAAAACCGGAAGATTTATATAATTCAAACTTTGAATATAGAATATTATTAGATAAACAAAATGAAATGGAGGAAATTTTAAATGAAAGATAGTTTAAGATTAGTAGCCAGACTTATAAATTTTATGAAAAAATTACTCCCAGTAATTTTGTTAGCTGTATTTTTTGCAGTTTTTGGTTTTCTAATTACAGTATATATTCCTGCAAAAATTATTTCATTAGGATTTGATGCGCTTAATGGGGAAAAGATAAAAATAATATCTTTAATAATTTTAGTTGTTCTTGCTATTTCAAGAGGACTTTTCAGATATGGAGAACATTATTTTGGACATTACGTTGCGTTTAAAGTTTTGGCAGATTTTAGAAGAGAAATTTTTTCAAAACTTAGACGACTTGCTCCTTCAAAACTTGACTCTCAAGATAGTGGGGCTCTATTGAAACTAATAGGAGAAGATGTTGAAGCATTGGAAGTATTTTTTGCACATACCTTAGCTCCAATTACAACAGGTACTATTGTTTCAATAGTTTTAATTATTTATTATTTACAATATGATATTCTATTGGGATTAATTGCATTTTTAGTATATTTTACACTTGCTGTTATTATACCTAATGTATTTTCTAATAAATTAAAACCGCATCTCGAAGTTCAACAAAAATATAGAAAATCATATACTTCCTATTTTTTAGAAAGTTTAAGAGGGATGAAAGATTTACTTCAACTTGGAGTTGAAAAAGAGAGATTTAAAAACTTATCACAAGAGAGTAGGATTGTAAATAAAAAGGAAAGAAATGTTGCAAAATTAAATTTCCTACAATTTTCATTCAGCTTTTTAACAATAGGCTTTGGAGTTTTAGCTTTTGCATTAGTAAATTTTCTACTAGTTAATAATAATGTAATTAGTGTAAAAGATGCTGTAATTACATTGGTGGTTTTCAGTTCGTCTTTTGCTCCATTTTTAGAGTTAAGCAGACTTCCTTTAGGACTTGGTCGTGCATTACAAGCAGCAAAACAAACTTTTAGATTATTGGATGAAATCGAACCACTTGGAAATGAAGGAAGTAGCGAAATTGAAAAAATAAATGAAATAAAATTTGAAAATGTTGACTTTTCTTATCATAATAGATATAAACTTATTTTTGAAGATTTGAATTTACATTTTGAAGATAAAAAAATTGTTGGACTTGTAGGAGAGAGCGGATCTGGAAAAAGCACATTAATGAAAATGGTAATGAAATGGTATATGGCTAAATCTGGAAAAATATTTTTAAATGAGGAAGATATTATGGGAATAGATAGTAGAAAACTACAAGAAAAAATTGCTTATATTCCTCAATTTCCACAAATTTTTTCTCAAACAATCAGAGAAAATTTAGTTTTAGGAAATGATAAGATTACTGATGAAGAAATTTTAGAAATTGCTGAAAAATGTAGATTAAAGGATGTAATTTTATCCACTGAAAATGGTCTTGACACTAAAATAAACTCTGAAAAAGTAATTTTCTCAAGTGGAGAAATGCAAAGACTTGAACTTATGAGAGCGTTATTAAAAAGAGCTGATGTTTATATTTTTGATGAGCCTACAAGCAATTTAGATACTTTAAACGAATCAATAATTTTGAATTTGATTAAAGAAAATTGTAAGGGGATGGTATTTTTGATTTCTCACAGAATGAGTACTGTATCATTTTCAGATGTCATATATAAAGTAGAAAATGGAAAATGTTTTAAAATATAGTCTTGCAGATTAAGATGAAATGTGTTATCATTATCGTATAAAATTTATGCGAGGTAATGTATGAAAATAAAGATTGTAAAATATATTTGGATTATAATAGGACTGATATTTTTTGCAATAGGTACAATTGGTGTTTTTTTACCAATATTGCCTACTTTTCCTTTTTATATTGTAACATTGTTTTGTTTTGCAAGAAGTTCAAAAAAATTGCATAATTGGTTTGTTGAAACTAAATTATACAAAAATAATTTAGAAAAAATAGTAAACAGAAAAGGTCTTTTATTAAAACAAAAATTAAAGATAATATTCTTTTTTACCTTGACAATGGGAACGGGTTTTTATTTTATGAGAAACACAAAGATTGGAAGAATTATTTTATTTATAGTTTGGTTTTTTCATGTAGTGTATTTTATGTTTGGAATAAAAACAATAAAAAATGAAGAAGAAATAAAAAGTATTTAAACTGATATGAATTTTTAAAAATTTATATCAGTTTTTTAATGCAAAAAAATATTTTTTAAATTTTTAAAAAAATTTTTATTCTACTTGTTGATATAAAATATTTTACAATGGATTTCAAGGGGGAAAATGGGTAAATATACTATATATAGTATTTTGGATTTCTATTGACAATACATATTGTTGATGATATAATTTTATTGTCGAACAATTTTAAAGTATTTTTGGAGGTAGTATATGATTAAAGTTATGAAAAGAAATGGTCAAGAAGTAGATTTTGACGCAAATAAAATCGCAATAGCGATAAAAAAAGCTATGCATAGCAGTACGGGAGTATATGAAGAAGGATTGGCAGAAAAGATTGCATCAGAGATAGAAACTTTTGCAACTACAATTGGAAAGAAGATGAGTATATATGATATAGAAGATCATGTTTACTACAGTTTAATTAAATATGGAAATCCTGCAACTGCAAGAGCTTATGAAAATTATAAGGCGGTTCAAACTTTTAAAAGACTAAAAAATACTACTGATGAAAGTATTTTAGGACTTCTTGATAAGACAAATTTAGATGTTATAAATGAAAATTCAAATAAAAATGCAATTCTAGCATCAACTCAAAGAGATTTGATTGCTGGAGAAGTTTCAAAGGATATCGCAAGAAGAATGCTAATTCCTGTAGATATTGTTCAAGCACATGACGAGGGAGCAATACATCTTCATGATATGGACTATTTAATTCAACCTATGTTCAACTGTTGTTTAGTTAATATCGGAGATATGTTGGATAATGGAACTGTTATAAATGGTAAAATGGTTGAAACTCCAAAATCTTTCCAAGTTGCTTGTACAGTTATGACTCAAATAATTGCACAAGTTGCATCGGGTCAATTTGGTGGTCAAAGCTTAAATATTGCCCATCTAGGAAAATATTTAAGAAAGAGTTATGAAAAGCATTTAAAGCTTGCGAAAGAAATTTTAACTGATGAAAGAGATATTGAAAATATTGCAAAAGCAATGACTAAGAAAGAATTGGAAGCAGGCATACAAACTATTCAATATCAAATAAATACTTTGATGACTACAAATGGGCAAAGTCCTTTTGTTACTCTATTTATGTATGTTGAAGATGGATATGAGTATGAAGATGAAGTTGCACAAATTGTTGAAGAAATAATCAAACAAAGATTACAAGGAATAAAAAATGAAAAAGGAGTTTATATCACACCTGCTTTTCCAAAATTGATTTATGTTTTGGATGAAAACAATGTTAAAGAAGACAGTAAATATTATTATTTAACAAAACTTGCTGCAAAATGTACTGCAAAGAGAATGTATCCTGATTATATTTCTGCTAAAAAACTTAGAGAACATTACGAAGGAAATGTATTCGGACCTATGGGTTGTAGATCATTCTTAGTACCTTATAAAGATGAAAATGGAAACTATAAATTTGAAGGTAGATTTAATCAAGGTGTTGTAAGTTTGAATTTACCACAAATAGGAATTTTAAATACAGGAAATGAAGAAGGTTTCTTTGAAATGTTGGATAAGAGACTTGAAATAGTAAAAAAAGCACTTTTATTAAGAAACGCACTTCTTCAAAATGTAAAGAGTGATAATTCTCCTATTCACTGGCAATATGGAGCCATTGCAAGACTTAAAAAAGGGGAAAGTATTAAAAAATATCTTGAAAATGGATATTCAACTCTTTCTGTAGGATATATTGGATTGTATGAAGCTACAATTTGTGTAAGAGGTGTTAGTCATACGACTGAGGATGGAAAAGAATTTGCTCTTAAAGTTATGAGGAGAATAAAAGAAGCAGCTGATAGTTGGAGTGAAGAAACAGGAATGACATTCTCATTATATGGAACCCCTGCTGAAAGTTTAACTCATAGATTCTGTACTGTAGATAGGAAAAAATATGGAGAAATCAAGGATGTAACAGATAAGGGATATTACACAAATAGTTATCATGTTGATGTTAGAGAAAATATTTCAGTTTTTGATAAATTCAAATTTGAAGAAGAGTTCCAAAAATTATCAACTGGAGGTTGTATTTCCTATGCAGAAATTCCTAATATGAATCATAATGTTGAAGCAGTTGAACAAATGATTAGATTTATCTATGATAATATTCAATATGCTGAATTTAACACAAAATCAGATTATTGCCATGTTTGTGGGTTTGATGGAGAAATAATCATAAATGAACATAATGAATGGGAATGTCCTCAATGTCATAATAAAGATAAACAAAAAATGAATGTAACTAGAAGAACTTGTGGTTATCTTGGAGAAAACTTCTGGAATGAAGGCAGAACAAAAGAAATAAAATCTAGGGTTCTTCATATATAGTGAGGGATTAAAATGAGATATGGTCAGATAAGATCTTATGATGTTGCAAATGGTGTTGGTATCAGAACTAGTATTTTCGTAACTGGCTGTACACATAATTGTAAAGATTGTTTTAATAAAAAATATATGGATTTCAATTTTGGAGAGCTTTGGACTAAAGAAACTACCAATTTAGTCATAGACTATTTGCGTGATAAAAATGTAGCTGGTCTAACTTTACTTGGTGGAGAGCCAATGCAAAATGCAAAAGAACTCCTTGAAATTGTGAGAGATATAAAAAGAAGCGTGAATAAAAATATTTGGATTTATTCAGGATATACTTTTGAGGAAATTCTTGAAGATGATGACAGATTTGAACTTTTAAAAGAATGTGATGTTTTGGTTGATGGAAGATTTGATTATAGATTAAAAGATTTAACTTTGAAATTTCGTGGGTCTTCAAACCAAAGAATTATAGACATAAAAAAGACAATTGAAACTGGAAATATTGTACTGTTTATGGAGTAAATATGTTAGAGAAAAAAATATTAAATATTTCAAAAATTGAAAATACAGATAAATATGACAGGAAAAAAGTTGGATATCTTTCAGGAATTATAGGAACATTTTTAAATGTTACTTTGGGAGTGTCAAAATTTGTGATAGGAATTTTAGCAAATTCAGTTTCAATAACGGCAGATGCAGTAAATAATTTTTCAGATGCGATTTATTCCTTTGCAACAGTTTTAGGCTTTAAATTTTCTTCTGCACCACCGGATAAGGATCATCCTTACGGTCATGGAAGAGTTGAATATATAACTACCTTAATAATCTCAATGATGGTTATGATTGTAGGAGTTCAATTTGCAAAGACATCTATCGAAAGAATTATAAATCCTGAAAAAATTATAATGGGGAAAATAGGAATTGCTTTTTTAGTAATTTCTATTTTTGTAAAACTTTGGATGAGTTTATTCAATAGAAGACTCTCTAAAGCAATAGATTCAAGTATTTTGAAGGCTACATCAATTGACTGTTTGAGTGATGTATTTACAACTTCAGTTGTTTTAATTGCAATGATTTTTGCTAACTATACTACTTTTCCGGTTGATGGGGTTGTAGGTCTAATAGTTTCTGCATTTATTTTATTCTCCGGTTTCTCTTTGGCAAAGGAAACAATAAGCCAACTTATTGGAGAGGCACCAAGTGTAGAATTGATAAAGTCAGTTTTGTCTGATATAGAAAAGCACAGTGAAATTTTGGGAATACACAATTATACTTTTCATAGATATGGGCATCTTAAAACAATTGCAACCGTTGATGTTGAAGTTGATTCTGAAATGAGTTTAATCAAAGCACACAATCTTATGAGCCTTATTGAAAAAGAAGTTTATGAAAAATATGAAATTGTATTAGTAATCCATGTTGAACCAGTAGGTGGAAATTTTACAGATAGAGAAATTGAATTAAAAGAAATTACTGAAAATTGGAAAAATCAGTTTAGTTATATAAAATCAATGCATGATTTTGCAATTTACAAACAAGGAGATAAATACTTTGTAGGATTGCAATTAGCATTAGACGGAAACAAATTAGATAAAAATTTTGATGAAAATAGTTTAAAATCAGAGCTTGAAAAATTGATAAAAAATTATGATGAAGAACTAAAAACTTCAATAACAATTTTATATGAATACTTTTAAAATAGCACTTCGGTGCTATTTTTTGTATAAGTTGACGTCTATGTAATTTTTTTATATAATCAGGGTAGCAATTTATTTGGAGAAAATTTATGAAAAATTTAGTATTACCTTTTATTAGAAAAAATATTTTTAAAATTTTGATTTATAATATTTGTTTTATAGTTGCATATTTTTTAGATGCTTATTATTTTGGATATATTTTTTCTTTAGTCGAAAATAAAATATATAGTTATAATAAATTTATCTTTATTATCCTTTTTTTGTTTGCTATAATTATATTTTCTAAAATTATATCAAGTATTTTATTTTCAAAGCTATCTTATGAAGTAGTTCGTTTTAGATTTAAGTTAGCAAGAAAACTGAATAACTCAATTTTACAAAAGAATATGGAAGATATTGAAAATCCTAAATTTGAATATTCAATGAATAGAGCTTGGAATTTTTTAGCTTATGATAATGCAGGTTTTAGTGCAATTTTAATGGATTTAGTAAATTTTATTCCTATTTTTGTATTGCTTATTTTTTCAGGCTTTATTATTTCGAAAACTTCTTTTTACATTGTAGTTTTTACATTTTTAATTCAACTTGGAGCATATCCTCTAAGAGAAAAAATTAATGAATTTGACTTGGATACAGATTTAGAGCAAGGAAATGTATTGACAAAACTTGAATATTACAATAATTTTAGTATGAGAAATGAATATGGAAAAGATATTCGTATATTTAATTTAGGAAATCTAATCTTAAAGAGATATGAGAAAATTGTTAATGAAGCAATGACTATTATAAAAAATAAAACTAATTTAGGTATAAAATTAGGGATTATTTCAATATTTTTGGAAATTATAACTGATATTCTTACAATTGGAATGTTGATATACTTATTTAGTATTAATTCCATTTCTATATCTACAATTTTTATAGTTTTCAGTATGTATCAACTTTTTGTAACTAATGAAAAGGAGTCTTTAAGAATTATATCCGATTTAAAGAAAAATATAAAAATGTTTGATAAATACCTTTTACATTTAGAAGAAAATATTTTAAAAAGTAAAAATGCCAATATGGAAAATAAAGAAGCATCCTTTGAACTTAAAAATATTTACTTTAAATATCCAAATACTGATAAATACAGTTTAGAAAATATAAATATGGAGTTTTCATCTTTCAATAAAATCGGAATAATTGGAGAAAATGGTGCCGGAAAGAGTACACTTATAAAAGTAATTATGGGAATTTACAATCAAACAAGTGGAAAAATTCTCATTAATGGGAAAGAAGTTTCAGCAAAAGAAAGACTTGCTTATTTTTCAGCCGTTTTTCAAAATTCACATTTTTTTGCAGGGACACTTAAAGAAAATTTATTCGGATTTGATAATGTAAAAAGTAATGAAGAAAAATATGTCGAAGAATATTTAGAAAGTTGTAAACTTGACAATATAAATGGGAAATTGATAGATTTGAATACTAGATTTGGAAAAGAGTTTTTTGAAGATGCTTTTGAACCTTCAGGTGGTCAATTACAAATGCTAACTATTCTAAGAGCATTGGTTAAAAGTGGAACGATGTTAATTTTAGATGAACCCACATCTGCACTTGATGCTAAAAAAGAAATGGACTTTTATAAAAGATTATCTCTTGAAGAAAAGACAAAAGGATTTATTATTATTTCTCATAGATTGGCTATTTCTAATATAGTGGATAAAATTTATATTTTAAATAATGGAAAAATATTAGATTCAGGTTCTCATTTTGAATTAATTGAAAGATCTGAATATTATAGATATTTAAAAGAATTAACTAAAAGTATGTTTAAATTGAAAGTAGGTGATGAAAATGATTAATTCATTTAAAACTATTTTCAGATTTTTAAAACTGTCTTTTAAAATAGATAAGAGATTTGTCTATAGAATTTCAATTGATATTTCAATTAATATTCTATTGACTTTACTAGCTTTATTTATGGTTAGAGATTTTACAGAATATTTACAAATTGGAAATATTAAAAATCTATCTATTAAATTGATTTTTGAGGCTATTGTTTTTGTTGTATTAAGGATTTTTAAAGAAGTATTAAAGTTGAGAGTTCAATACTCTGCAAGAGAGTATTTACTTAAAATGGAAAAAGAACTTTTGAAAAAATCAACAGAAATAGACTATTCTAATTTAGAAAGTCCTGATTTTCATAATTTACAAGAAAGGGCAAGATTTTCCCTTAGAAATCAATATTGTCTTGAAAATTTATTAGAGGCAATTGTAAAAAGCATAGAACATATTTCAATTATGTTAACAACTTTTATTGCCATAGGATATTTTTCTTTCTATCTAAGCATAGTATTACTTATCCTATTTGTTATAAATATATTTGCAAAGAAAAAATACAGTAAGGAAGAGAGTAAATTTTATGAAAATTTATCTCCGATAAATAGAAAATACTGGTATTATAGTTATATGGTTTTGAACAGAGATGATGTATTAGATATAAAATCAAATGAATTTGAAACTTTTATAGATAATAAATTTTCTAAAACTATAAAAGATATATTAAAATGTTTTAAGCTTTTTTATAGGAATAAGGCTATTGTAAATATAATTGAAGTGATAAATTCAATTATCTGTACTTTATTTGTAATAATTTTTAGTGCAAGTAGGGTTTATAAAAATGAAATCAGCTTTTCTGATTTTAGTTTTACTGTGGTAGGTATACTAAAATTTACAAGCAGTATGAATGAATTATCTGAAAATATAATTGATTTGGACAGATTTTCAAAATATACCATTCCTGTTTTGGATTTCATTGAATTTGACATTGGGAAAAATGTAGAGAGAAGTGTTGAGAGTAAAGATTTGGGATTAATCGCAAAAAATATTTACTTTAAATATAGAGATTGTGAAAATTATGTTCTAAATGATATCTCATTTGAAGTAAAAAAACCTAAAATTGTAGTAATTATTGGAGAAAACGGAGCAGGGAAAAGTACTTTAATAAAACTTATTTCAGGACTTTATGAGGCTTCAAAAGGAAGTTTAACTTATGACGGAAAGTCTATTTATGAAACTGAAAATAAGTATATAAGTACAATTTTTCAAGACTTTAAGTTGATTGATGATATAACTTTAAGAGAAAATATTTGCTGTAAATTAATTGAAAATGACGACGAAAAAGAAATTGTAGATGAGGAAATTTTTAAAATTGTTGATAAACTCGGTATAAAAAAAGAAGATTTTAAATTTAATTTAGATGATAAACTTGGAGTTGAACTTGATGATGGAAATATTGAATTGTCAGGAGGTCAAGCTCAACTAATTGCAATCTTAAGGGCAATTTATAAAAACAGTCCTATATTGGTTTTAGATGAACCAACAGGAAGTCTTGATATTGAAAAAGAAAATTCCATTTATAAAATTTTAAAAAATATAAAAGAAGATAAAATAATATTTATGATTTCTCATAGAATGGCATCAGTTCATGTTGCTGATGAAATATGGTTTATGAAAGATGGAAAAATTCATTTCGGAAATCATAATAAGCTCATCGAAAATTCTTTGGAATATAAGGAGTTATACTTCTCTCAAGCGAATAAATATAATTAAAGTAAAAAACTGAGCTCTTAATTATAGTAAATAATTTGACAAATTGTATATATTGGGGTATAATCCAACCGTAGATGTTTATAGATGATAACTTAGAAGAGGAGGTATTATGAAAAAAGAATCAGATAGTGATTTACTAATTTTTTTTGCGGGATTGTTAATGTTGTCCATAGGGCTGTTTTTACTTGCAAAAATAGTTACTGTATATATTAGTTTTTTGGATGGCAAATCTTTTGGTATGAATACGGGGATTGCGTTTATGCCACTATTTATTGGGATTATATGGCGTTTTATAAAACCTGAATCCTCTATTGCTAAAAAAGTAATTTTAATCGGCGCAATTATTATATTAGTATCAATTTTGTTGAGTACTAAGACTTTTTTAAGACATACTGGTGTGTTTGATTATATTCTTATAATTGGATTAATTGCTGTAGGATCAGGTCTGTTGTTTAGAGTTTTAAATAGAAGAAAAAACAATTGAAATGAATCAAATCCTTTATGTACTTGGAGAAGCATACTATGTTGGAGAAGAATTACACATTGGAACACCTTCCGAGGAAAATAAGCCTTTTTTAATATCAACTAAATCTGAAGATGATTTGGTAAAAGGATATAAAAGTAATGCTATGTTTACACTATTTGGAGGAATTGCTACAATAGCAGGATTCGGAACAATTATTTATAAAATTGTAGGTAAATAAGTTGGAAAAATGCTGTTAGTAAAAAACTAACAGCATTTTAATTGTGAAATAACAAAGTTGTGTAACACAAGCAATGAAGTGAAGTTGTTAAAAATATTGAAAAAATTAGTAAAGATAAGATAATATTAATAATAACTCATAGAAAATTACCATTATCTATTTGTAATAAATTGATAGATTTTGAAAAATAGATTTAAGGAGAGAAAGATGAAAATAATTTTATCACCTGCAAAGACAATTTCTAAAACTTGTGAGAGATTTTCTTCAGGGTTTGATTTTTCTGATAAAACAAATGAAATTTTAAAGAATATTCCGGAAGTTTTGGTTTCAAAAGATTATTGCGAGGCTTTTTATATGTATGATGGAATGTGTTATAAAAATATAAAAAGAGAAGAATTTGACGATTGCGATTTGGAGTATATTAGGGAGCATTTAATTATTATTTCTGCACTTTATGGAGTGCTTAAACCTTTTGATTTAATTAATCCATATAGACTTGATTTTATTATAAAAACAAAAATGGGAAATTTATATAGTTTTTGGAAAGATGATATTGCAAAAATTATTTTAAAAGATACAGATTTTATTTTTAATCTTGCAAGTGAGGAATTTTCAAAAACAGTTAAAAAGTACATTTCAGAGAAACAAATTTTGGATTTTGAATTTTTTGAAAAAGTCGATGAAAAACTTAAAAAACATTCTACAATTTCGAAGAAGGCTAGAGGAATGATGCTTAATTTTATGACTAAAAATAAAATTGAAAATATTGAAGATATAAAGAAATTTGACAAAGATGGATATGGTTTTGTTGAAGAAATGTCTTTAGAAAATAAATTTGTATTTGTGAAAAATAGCTAGAAATATTATAGTTTAAGTTGTTGTATGTTGTTTGAGTTATCGAAAGTAATTGCATAAAAGATATGATGACGATATAAGAGGTGATTTTGTTTACAAATGAGACAGTAAGTCTGACGTAAAGATTATCCAAATCTTTGATTCGGAATGTAATAAACTAGCAAATCCAATTTTTAATGGAGCTTTATGAGATCTCTCCGCTTCGTTTCGCGCCGCTAAACTTCGGTCGAGATGACATAATATGGAATTTATTTAAAAGTCAATACGACATTAATATTTTATTATGTTTATAGAGTATAAATATGGCTTTAAGTTTATTTACTTTTAACGTCAAGCTATTAAACGAGGTTTTCTCCTTATACGCCATTTCGACTGAAGCGAAGCGTAGTGAATCTAGCCCTAACTTTGTTTGCTTGCAAATAAAAGTAGGTCTGACAGAGCAATTGTATCATTAGATACAATTGCTCTGGAAATCTCATAACTTTAGATTATGAGTAAACAAAATAAGGACTAGATTTTTTCAAGTCATTTAATTCCTATTGAGAATACATAATAGGGATTAGATTTACAGATTAATATTAAGTTAATGTTTTTTATTTTATAATTAGAACTTCAAAAGTGTAAAAACTTTTGGAGTTTTTTTATTGAGTTTAAAATAATCTATATCGAAATGTTTGCATATAGATATATAATAAATTTTATATTAGCTTTTTATAAATATATTTAATAAATTAATTTTTACTTAAATAAAAAACACTGTTTTTTTCAATAATGATATTTTATAAAAATTAGTATTTTTTGTTTTAATAATATTTTGTTATTTTATCTTGACAAATACGTTTTCTTTATGGTACCATTACTTTGCATAGCGATTATTATACTGCATTTATACTTTCTTTAGATGAATTGGAACTGAGCATTGTTCTATAAAATTATATTATTAAGGAGTTTTTTATGGAAAAAACTGATTTATTAAATGGAAAAAACTTTAAAAAGAGGATATTGCCGATTTTAATATTAATCTCTTATAAATTTTTAAATGAGAAGATGATTTCTTATATTGGAAAAAATAGGGTAGGTAGTTTTTCTAAATCGCTATTAATTGGCAATTTTATTTTTGCAGTCATCTTGTTTTTGTTAATTAAACTTATATTTAAAGGAAAATTAAATTCGATTGATGGTTCTGAAAAAATGAACTTAAAAAAATCCATAGTTATTTCAATAGCGATATTATTTCTAACTATAGGAATTATATATGGGGTGATGTGGATACAATCTTTTCTTTTTAGTCATATTAGTTTAAATAGTTCTAATGCGAGTTCTATTACGAAAGAATTTAAATCTAATCCCTTACCAGTAGTTGAGCTTTCTTTTGTAACATCAACACTTGAGGAACTAGTTTATAGACAACTGTTGTTTGGATATTTGTATGATTTATTTTCAGGATGTAATAAATATATTAGATATGTAACTTCATCACTAATATCTGCAATTATATTTGGATCAATACATGATGGTTTATTCCATCCTGCAATGATTCAATACATAACTCATGGTTTTATTTTATCTGGACTTTATTTATATACAAAAAGGATATCATCTCCAATAATCGTCCACGTTTTATTTAACTTATTTTTAGATATAAGGAGATTTATAATTTATTTCTAATATTATGAAAATAAAATAAAGGAGAAAACAATGCTAAATGCTAATATATTAAATAGTAAAAACTTTAAAAAGTGGATTTTTCCTGCTTTAATGTTTCTATTTTTTGAATTCATCTTTAGGCAGAAAATTTTAAATTCTATATTTTCTGGAAAAATATTTGTTTTTAAATTTTTAGAAAATCCAATTGTAAATAATTTCTTTGTTGGTGGGATTTGTTGCCTATTTGGGAATTGTATAATTTTTTTGATTATAAAGTATGTATTTAGTGGAAAATTAAATTCTATAGATAATTCGGAAAAAATGGACTTAAAAAAATCTATAATTATTTCGATATTAGTTTTTGTTTTTACTATGTTGATTATATATTTAGCTTCATACATTGAAAGTATTCTCAAACTTGAGGTTTATAGTTTGAATGCAAAAAATACTAGGGGTACTGAAAGACTTAATTTGTTTGTAAGTTTATTTTCGATGTCTTTGGTGAGTATATATGAAGAATTGGTGTATAGACGAATATTATTTGGATATTTATATGATTTACATTCGGGTTGTAATAAATATATTAGGATAATAACATCTGTAGTAGTATCATCAATAATTTTCGGCTCAATACATGATGGTGTTTTTGCTTATGCTATGGTTAGATATATTATATATGGAATATCTTTTTCAGCAATATATTTGTATACTAAGAGAATCAGTGCTTCTATAACGGTTCATGTTTTAATTAATATATTTTTAATAATTAGGAATGTTTTTTTCTAATTTAGACATAAAAAAATTATTAACTTATTATATAAAATAAAAATTTTAGGAGGAAGTTATGAGTGTTAAGACAAAAAATTTTATTGTATCATTCTTGATATCTTTGGTGTGTTTTTTAGGAATTTTAAGATTTCCTACATTGGCAAATAAGTATTTAAAATCAGAATTTGTGATTAAAAACTTAACAAATATAAATATTGCTTTAACTTTGATTTTTGCGATTATTGTATATTTGTTTTGTAAAAAATTCCCTACGAATTTAATATCTAAAGATAGCAAAAAGGAATCTTTATTAAAATCTATTTTGATTGGGGCATGTTCAGGGATAGTTTTACTAGTTGTAATTCAAATTTTATTTAAAATTTTAGGATTTTTAGGTTATCCTTATGATATGACAGGGGAGTTTATTAGAATTAAAAATGTAGTTTCTAATAATAAAATCGCATTGATAAATATAGTATTTATTATTCCTTTTGTAACTGAAATAGTTTATAGAAATATTGTATTTGGTTATCTATATGATTTATATGAGGGTGGATACAAATTTATTCGATTATTCACACCAGCTTGTTTATCAGGAATTTTGTTTGCACTTATAAATGTAAAACATGCACTTCCTATAGTGGTAGAGGCGGTAATTATTTCCTTAACTTTTGGATATGTTTTTTTAAAGACAAAAAGAATAGAAAGTGCAATAATTGGACATATCGTATTTAGTACAGGCATTGTAATACTTTCATTTGTTTTAAAAACAAGTGTTTTATAAAATGTATTATATTAATTATTAATTATTAATTATTATATTTAATAGTATATGTGTTTTAAATTTATTAAAGCTTAGGCAAAAACTTGAAAAAATTTCGTTTTTGATATATAATTTTAGGTGAGTGAAAACTTAAAATAAAAATTATTAAGGAGTGTGTTTTATGACTAAAATAGCTGTTATTGGAGCGGGCCCAGGAGGATATGAGGCTGCGATTAGAGCTGCACAAATGGGAGCAGAAGTTGTACTTATTGAAGCAGATAGACCAGGTGGTACTTGTTTAAATAGAGGATGTATCCCTACAAAAACACTTTGGAAAAATGCTGAAATTATGGAAAATATTCATAGAAAAGCAGAATTCGGTTTACTTATGGATGAATGTAAAATTGATCCAATAAGACTTAATGAAAGAAAATGCGAAGTTGTTGAAAAAATCGTAGGTGGGGTAGAATTCTTAATTGGTTCTTATCCAAATATTGAATACCTAAAAGGTTTTGGTTCTTTTGTTGATCCTCATAAAATTCATGTTAAATTAAATGATGGTTCAGAAAAAGATGTAACAGCTGATTACATAATCATTGCTACAGGTTCTAAACCAAGTGTTCCACCAATTGCAGGGACTGATTTGCCTAATGTAATTACTAGTGATGAATTCTTAGATTTAAAAGAAATCCCAGAAGAACTTATCGTTGTTGGTGGTGGAGTTATCGGAATGGAATTTGCAAGTATTTACTCTCAATTCGGTTCTAAGGTAACTGTAATGACTAATGGAGTTTTACCTGCAACTGATGGAGAAATCCAAAAGAGAATTCCAAGTATTTTCAAAAGAGCAGGAATTAAGATTGTAAATAAGGTTCGTGCAAGTGAAATTACACAAGAAAACGGAAAATTAAAAGTTACAGCTAAGAGAGTTGATAAAGATAAAGTTGAAGAAGCTGAAGGTACAATGGTTCTTTTAGCAACAGGAAGAAAAGCTAACATCGATGGATTAGAAATCGAAAAAGCTGGTGTTGTTACTGAAAGAGGAGCTGTAGTTACTGATAAAGGATTTAAAACAAATGTTGACCATATTTATGCTATTGGTGACGTTGTTTATGGAAATGTTCAACTTGCTCACGTTGCAAGTGCTCAAGCAATTCATGTTGTTGAAAAATTAATGGGAGAACATCCTGAAATTAATTTGGATATCGTTCCTGCTTGTACATTTACTTTACCTGAAGTTGCTCAAGTTGGTTTAACTGAAGAAGAAGTTATTGCTCAAAATATTCCTTATGTTAAGAGTAAATTTATGTTCAGTGGAAATGGTAAAGCTGTTTCATTAGGAGAAGCTGATGGATTTGTAAAGGTTCTTGCAACTGAAGACTTAAAGAGAATTTTAGGTATCCATATTATCGGACCTCATGCAAATGACTTAATTCATGAAGGAACAGTTGCTATGGCAAATGATATGGGAGTTGAGTCAATAGGCAAGATGATTCACGCTCACCCAACTCTATCAGAAGCATTTATGGAAGCAATTCACCAATTAGAAGGAAAATCAATCCATAGTGCACCTGCAAAATAATTATTTTGTTAGAATTTTAGGGAGCGTATGCTCCCTTTTTTATATAAAGAGGTAAGAATGAATATTTTTGAACAAATTGCAAAAGAGTTAAATATAAAAGTAGGTCAAGTTGAAAATACTGTAAAACTTATAGATGAAGGAAATACAATTCCTTTTATTGCAAGATATAGAAAAGAAGTTACAGGAAATTTAGATGATGAAATACTTAGAAATCTAGAACAAAAATTACAATATTTAAGAAATTTAGAACAGAGAAAAGAAGATGTTATAAGATTAATTGACGAGCTTGGAGAGTTGACAAATGAATTGAAAAATGAAATTTTAAATGCTGAAACTCTTTCAAAAGTTGAGGATATATATCTTCCATTTAGACCTAAAAAGAGAACCAGATCAACTATTGCAAAGGAAAAAGGCTTAAAACCGCTTGCTGATTTAATTTTAGATAGAAAGCTTAAGGAAAATAATTTTGAACAAAAAGTTTCTGATTTTATAAGTGAAGAAAAAGAAGTTTTAAATATTGACGAAGCTATGGCAGGAGCTTTAGATATCATTGCGGAAATGATTTCTGAAGATAAAGATTTTAGAGATATTTTAAGAAAAGATGCTGACAAGAATGGAGTTTTGGTTTCTGAAAAAGGAAAAGAAGAAAACAATGTTTATGATATGTATTATGAATTTTCTGAAAAAATCTCAAAACTTCCTGCTCATAGAATACTTGCTATAAATAGAGGAGAAAAAGAAAAAGCTTTAAAAGTTTCAATTAAGTTGAGCGATGAAAAAAATATTGGTGAAATTTTATTTTCACTATGTATGGATGATGAAAATTTCTGTCATAAATTTTTAAAAGAAGCTGTTATCGATAGTTATAATAGACTTTTATTTCCACAAATAGAAACTGAAATAAGAGCAAATTTAAAAGAAAAAGCTGATACACAATCTATTGAAGTTTTTGGCAAAAACTTAAAACCTTATATTATGCAATCTCCAATTCTTGATAGAGTTGTTTTGGGGATTGACCCTGGTTATAGAACAGGTTGTAAGGTAGCTGTTATTTCAAAAACAGGATCTGTTTTAGATTATGTAAATATTTATCCTACAAAGCCACAAGAAAAGATAAGGGAAAGTAAAGAAATTTTAGCAAAGCTTATTAAAAAATATGATGTAAGTTTAATTGCTATTGGAAATGGAACTGCAAGTCGTGAAACTGAAAAAGTTGTTGTTGAATTGTTAAATGAATTGAAGAAAGAAGACTTATTCTATTCAATAGTAAATGAAGCGGGAGCTTCAATTTATTCAGCTTCTAAACTTGGACAAGAAGAATTTCCAGATTTAGATGTAACAGTTAGAGGTGCAATTTCAATAGCTAGACGTATCCAAGACCCAATGGCTGAGCTTGTAAAGATTGAACCAAAACATATTGGTATAGGACAATATCAACATGATGTAAATCAAAAACAATTGACAGAAACATTATCTGATGTTATTGAGGATTGTGTTAACAAGGTTGGTGTTGATATTAACACTGCTTCTTTCTCTTTATTGTCTTATATTTCAGGAATGACAAAAACTATGGCTAAAAACTTGGTTTCTTATCGTGATGAAAATGGTGCTTTTAAAAATAGAGATGAAATTAGAAAAGTAAAGGGAATAGGACCTAAGGCATATACTCAATCAGCAGGATTTTTGAGAATTAGAAATGGAGAAAATCCACTTGACAATACTGCTGTTCACCCTGAAAGCTATGAAATTGCAGAAAAACTTTATGGAAAAGATTTAGATAAGATTAATGTTCCAAAACTTTCAAAAGAATTAGAAGTTGGAGAATTGACTTTAAAAGATATTATTGAAGAGCTTAAAAGACCTGGTCGTGATATAAGAGAAGATATGCCAAAACCAATTTTAAGATCTGATGTTCTTTCTATTGAGGATTTGGAAGTTGGAATGGAATTAAAGGGAACTGTAAGAAATGTTGTTGATTTTGGGGCTTTTATAGATATTGGAATTAAAAATGACGGACTTGTTCATATTTCACAAATTTCTAACAAATATATTAAACATCCTTCTGAAGTTTTAAAAGTTGGAGATATAGTTAAGGTTAAGATTTTAGAAATTGACCTTGAAAAGCAAAAAGTAAAATTGACAATGAAGTAAGAAATGCGATAAAATGCATTTCTTTTTTTGCTTTAAATTAATAAGGATATCAATACCAACCTTATATTAGGTGTATAAATAAATAGTGAATTTTTTATCATAAGATTTTTTTGTATTTTAATTAAGTTGTTAAATATTTAAAAATCAACTAATTAATTTTATAATAAAAAATAATTATTAATAATGTTTATCCATAGAAAAAAACTATTAGACTTATTTATAAATTTATGTTAATATGGTCGTGATTATATTTTTTTGTAAATTAGCAAAAAAATTTATCAAATATAAAAAGGAGGTTTTTAATGGATATTCAAGAGAGTGTAAAACTTATCAATTCATATTTAGATTTGAATCGAAAAGTTGTTGGGGTTAAATTTTTCTATGATGAAGAAAGTTATGAAAATTTTGAAGTACCTGAAAGAGCAAATAAAGTTACATATTGTAATGCTGTTAATTTAGCATCAAAGGGGTCAAACGTAAAGGTAAGAAAGGTACATCAAGGTTGTCCAAATGGATCTGTTGCTTTCGGATTTAACCAAGCACCACCAAAATTAGCTTCAGGAGAAGCTAGACTAAGTAAAAATATTTATAAAAATCTTGAAACTTCAAAAAGCGTTTCTGATGAAATGATATTTTTAAAAGGACAAATTTATGGTATTGCAATAATGCCTTTAGAAAATTTTACAGTTGAACCAGATGTTGTTGTCATGGTTGAAAAAGCTTACAATATAATGAGAGTTGTCCATGGATATTCTTATTTTAATGGATATTCTCCAGAAATGAAAACTGTTGGACTGCAAGCTGTTTGTCATGATCTTACAACTCTTCCTTATGAACATGGAACAATTAATATTACATTCCTATGTCCAGGTACAAGACTTATGGCGAACTGGCATCCGGATGAATTAGGAATTGGAATGGCTTGGAAACATTGGTACAATGTTGTTCAAGGAATTATTGAAACTACAAATCCTTTTGAACGTAATGGAAATAAGAGAAAAATAATTAAGAAGATGAAAATGAATCATATGGATGATTCTGTAATTGAGTTAAACAAAAACTATGATACTGGAGCATACTTAGGTGGACCAATAGATAAATAAATTTATTATAGTTAGGGATTTCTTTTTTAGAAATTCCTAACTATAATTTAAAAAAATTAGTAAAGGAGAATTGTATGGATCTTTTAAAAAAATTACCTATTCCTATTGCAGGTTTGATTTTAGCAATGTTTGCACTTGGAAACTTATTACAAGCTTATAGTAATGTTGTTAGATTATGTATAGGTGGAGTAGCACTTATTTTATATGTTATTTTTGTTTTAAAAATTGTTTTGTTAAATTTAAAATTAAAAACTGTTTTAGATAATCCTGTGGTTGCAAGTGTACTTTTAACGAGCACAATGGCAACTATGCTAATAAGCACTTATGTTAAGTCATATATTTCAAGTTTAGCAGTTATTATTTGGTTTATAGGTGTAATACTGCATGTTCTACTTATGGCTTGGTTTAGTTTTAAATTTATATCAAATTTTTCAATCAAAAAAGTTTTTCCATCTTGGTATATAGTATATGTAGGAATTGCAACTGCTAGCGTTTCTGCAGGAGCTGTAGGACAATTAAGAATAGGTCAAATTTGTTTTTGGTTTGCTTTAGCTTCATATTTAGTTTTGATACCTGTTGTTTGTTTTAGAGTGTTTAAAGTCAAAGAAATTCCTGAACCTGCAAAGCCAACTTTTGCAATTTTATCTGCACCTGGATCTCTTGTTTTGGCAGGATATTTAGTTGCTTTTCCACAAAAGAATTTTACATTTGCAACAGTATTATTTGCAATTTCAGTTTTCTTTTATATTATAGTTTTATTGAATATGCCAAATTTAGTAAAATTGAAATTTTCTCCTGGATTTTCAGGCTTTACATTCCCACTTGTAATAAGTGCAGTTTCAAGTAAATTATTTACTGGATATGTGATGGCTTTACATGGTAAAAATTTAATTTTAAAATATTTTGTTAATTTCCAAGAAATAGTCGCAGTGCTTATCGTATTGTATGTTTTTATTGGTTATATGAAATTTTTATTAGAAAAAGAAAGTTAAATTGAAAAAATAAGTTAGCCAATTAAAAAATTTCAAAAGTTATTTTATAATTAAATAGTTTTTTAGGATAATCAGAGATTGTGAAATATATTGTAAATGAAAAATCCTCCTGATGTGTAAAAATAAAAACACACAGGAGGATTTATTATGTCAAGAAAAACGAAACAAAAGCAGAATATGTTTTTTTAAAATTTAGGCAAAGTTTTAGAAGTTTTTAAAGAGGAAATTAGCTAAATTAGTTTAAAAATATCTTTACTTACTTCTATTGTGAATAAAATTGAATTAATCTAATTAATGGGTTATAATTGGAATATATGTTAAACGAGGTGAATGAAAATGATACAAAGCAATAGTATAATAGTTGAAGATATGATTAAAGAAATAGAAGCAGAACTAAAATCACTAAGAAATCTAGTAGGTATAAGTTTAGATTTTAGTACAACAGTTATAGCAAATCGAAAAATAAAACAATCTATAAGAGAAGGAATATCTATTACTTCAGAAATAAAAGGCTTCTTTGAAATTTCATTAAAAAAAGTTTCAGTAGTTGAATCAACATTAAAAAAAGCAGATAATGAAATAGGAGAAAAATTTTTAAAAAGATAAATATAATACATAGGAAAAATTATACATAAAAAAGAGGCAGGAGTATTAAAAATGAAAGAGTTAGAAAAGAAAAAGGAATTTATAAAAGATAAATTAAGAAAAATAAATAATTTTAAAATAGAATTTGAAGAATATACAAGAAAAGAAAAAGAATTAAAAAGAAATATAAACTATGGAAAAGTCGACATGAAAATTCAAGGTTTTTATGAAGTTTTGGAAGAAGAGATAAAATATATTAATACTATGATATTAGATGAAGAGGAAAATTTACAAACAAGTTTAAGATATATAAATAATAGAATGGAAAATGAAAAGAAGTAAAAAGGAGAAAGATAGGAAATGGGAATAAATATGAACTTGGAAGATTCAAGGAGACAAGCAGAAAGTATAGAAAAAGAAATGAAAAATAAAATAGAAGGATATGAAGGTTTGCAACATAGTCAAGTAAATGGACACAATTTTACAATAAGATTTTTGGGAAAGACAGATTTAAACCTGCCTTTCCAT
>NZ_JAYKBQ010000013.1:0-39170 GCF_035282425.1 Parvimonas sp. M20
TCTGTTTCAATATCATTCCATTCATCAGTTCCTGCATAAGCAATTACAATATGTTTTGTATCCACTTTTCCATTTATAATTGGAGCTACTGCCATTGCTTGCATTCCGTTTTCATGGTCTAGTACTTCTAAGACTTTGAAATCTTTATTAGGTATTTCTATTTTATCTCCCTTTTTATAAGGGTTCTTATTGCCTTTTTTGGTTTTTCTAACCCTATAAACTTCGTATGAAATTTCTTTATAATCAAAATCTGTAATCTTTACATCACTCATATTCTAATCCTCAAAATACTCTATCTTTGCTTCTAATTTAGTGTTGTTTTTTGGAGGTTTTACTCTTTTAAATTCTTCATCATGATAATTGACACTAGTAATTTCTTTTGTTTCGTAAATTTCTGAAACAGTAGCATAATATTTTCCATTTATTAAAAGATCACAAGCCCAATACCCTGCCATATGATATTTTGTTAAACTTAAAACTTTTATTTCTTTAATTTCTTCACCATTTGATAATTCGTAATTATTTACAAAATATAGGGCAAGTCTTTCTTGCCTTTCTCTAAATTCTTCTTTGTGCTTTTCTCTATTTCCATTTAAACTAAAAGCCATAAAAACACCTCCTATTAAAATTATAACTAAGCCTATAATATATATCTTTTTCATTTTATATCTCCCTATTTCAAAATAAATCTAAAATACGTCTATAATTATTATATCATAGATAAACTAATCCTCAAAGGATTTTATTTGTCTTTTGGATTTAGTACTTTTTTAAGTTTATTTACCTTTAACGTCTAGCTGTTAATCTAAGTTATTTCCTTAAACGTCATCTCGACCAACGCGGAGAGATCTCATACTTTTGATTGTTTACAATCAAAAGTAAATGTATCGAAGATACATACTAGGTCGAAATATCATACTTTAATTTGAGTAAAAATGAATATAGAAATACTATGTTTAATAGGGCTTTATGAGATTTCCAGTATAATTGTATCTAAAGATACAATTACCACGTCAGACCTACTTTTGCTTACAAGTAAACAAAGTTAGGGCTAGATTCGCTTCACTTCACTACGTTCCGTTTCGGTCGAAATGACGTGTTGGAAAATTTTATTTGCTAAGTATTATGACGTGAAGCTTTTTATTTTCTATAAAATTTTTGAAGCTTTTTTGCTGTTTGCATTAAACAATCAACCCAAAAATATATTTTTTCATAATCTAATCCTCTAAATATTCTACTTTTATTTCTAATTTTGTAATATTTTTTGGGGGCTTTATTGATTCAATTTCTTTATCGTAAGATGCACCATCAATTTTTCTTGTTCTGTCATTTTCTGAAACACTAGCATGATATTTTCCGTTTATTAAAAGGGAACAATTCCAATATCCAGTCATATGATGTTTTCTAAAACTTAAAACTTTTATTTCTTTAATTTCTTCACCATTTTCTAATTCAAAATGATTTACAAAATATAGGACAATTTTCTCTTGTCTTTCTCTAAATTCTTCTTTATATTTAGTCCAATCTTTATTTATACGAAATGCCATAAAAACACCAAATATTAAAATTATTATTAACCCAAAAATATATTTCTTTTTCATTTTATCTCCTTACTTGCATTAAATTATATTAATATTAAAAATAGAAATCTTTTTATACTCCAGTTTTTACTAATCTAACTAAAAGCTGACCATAATAGTCAGCTCCTAGTTAAATTAATTCTGATAAATTATTCATATTAAACTCGTTTAGCAAGTCTTTTATTCCTGTTTTTATTTCATCTCTTTCAAAATTATTTTCATTTAAAAATTTTGAATCCTTTTCGTTGAGATATGAGTAAAAAAGGAGACCCATTAACAAGCTGTCTTGTGTTTTGTATTTCAACATTTCAAATAAAGCATCTTCAGCTTCATTTATATTTCCATTGTCGATTTTTAATTTTAAGTCTTTTAAAATTTCCTTACTTGCTTCTAATTTTAATAGTTTTTCAGGTGAAGAATTTTTATCGATTTTAAAGACAAATTCTAAAATCATACTTATCCATTCTTCAATTTTTCTCATTATATAATCATTTTTTAACATATTATCTCCTAATCAATTACTTCAAGATAGGATATGTAGAAGTATGCAGTTGAGCATATTAATCCCAAATTTAAAAACAACCACAATCCGACTTTTTTTGAATATCTTGAAAAATAAGCACCTACCGCTCCGACTAATTGTGGGAAAAAGAATCCTAAATATCCAATATAATGTGGTAGGTGAATTCCTTGTCCTGTTTTAAAGGATTTTACATATAGTAACAAAATTATTTCTACTATAGCACCAATTAAAAATAGTATTATTGATAAATTTTCTTTTTTCATATTTTACCGCCTAAAACCAATAAAAAAGTCATTATATGTTTAATATTAAATGTAATTAAGAAAAGAATTACACTTATTATAGAGTAAATTTTACTTAATTTTCTTGTAAAATACATTGAAAATCCAAGTAAAATAAGAGTTGATACATATAGTACTAAAAAATATATTCCCTCTATATCATTCGCCAAATCTGTAAGATAATTTACAGAATATAGTAATACGGTAATTAAAAATGAAATCAAAGATAGTGTAAAAACTATTTTTGGTAAATTTTTGTTCTTTGTTTCCATAGCTACCTCCTTTATTTAGAAAAATCTAAAAAAGTTTTTTAAATTCCTCTTGTGCTAAAATAAGCTCGTGAGTCATTGCAGGATCGAAAGAAGTATGACCTGAGATAGGGAAAATCAATTTTGAATTATTTAGTTTTTCATGCAATAAATAAGCTCCAACAGGTCTGCAATCTACATCATATCTGCCATGAACAATTATTGTAGGAATATCTTTTATTTTTTCAACATTATTTAAAATGTAATTTTCTTCAAAGAAACAATGATTTACAAAGTAGTGGCATTCCATAATCGCCATTGAAATATCTTCATCAGTAATTTCTTCTGAAATAACTCTCGGTTCAAGAGCAACAACAGAATTTTCAAAAGCACTGAAAGATTTCCCGTATTTTCTCTTTGTTTCATAGTCATCTGAAGTTAAGTATTTGTAATAACTTTGAACATAATCTTTTCTCTCTTCTTCGTTAAAAGGAGATTTAAAGATTTCAAAAGCTTCTGGGAAGAACATTCCTGCTCCACCTTGATACAACCACTTAATATCCTCATCTCTTCCCAAGAAAATTCCTCTTAGAATTAAACCTACAACACTTTGTGGATAATTTTCCGCATAGTATAAGGAAAGAGTAGTTCCCCAAGAACCACCATAGACAAGCCATTTATCAATCTTTAAATGTTCTCTTATCTTTTCCATATCCTTTGCAAGATTTTGTGTATTATTATCTTTTAATTCCAAAAATGGTTTACTTTTACCGCAACCTCTTTGGTCAATTGTTACTATTCTATAAAAAGATGGATCTAAAAATCTTTTAGATTTGTCTCCACAACCACAACCTGGTCCACCGTGAACAAATACTACAGGAGCTCCATTTGGATTTCCTGATTGTTCATAATATACTTCATGAACATCATCAACCTTTAGATGTCCTTTGTCGAATGATTCAAATTCGGGAAAAAGTGTTTTATATTCCATATTAACCTCCAAAAATACTAATTATTTAGTCTATACTATAATAAATAAAATCATTTGTCAAGTTGTATTTTATGTTCAAAATGTGGTAAAATTTTAAAATGAAATATTAGGAGGTAATATGATAGGAATAGTGGCCGCTTGTCTTACAACTTTTGCATTTGCACCTCAAGTTATAAAGATAATAAAAGATAAAAATACACAATCTCTTTCACTAATTATGTGCATTATGCAAACAACTGGAATTTTTCTTTGGCTTGTTCATGGTTTGATGATAAAAGACTTTGCACTAATTTTTGCAAATAGCATTTCGTTTGTGTTAGTTTTAATAATACTTTTACATAAAATCAAATATAAATAGATTTATATACAAAAACTTGACTTACGTAATAATACGTGTTACAATATATTACGTAAGGAGGTAGAGTGCACATGCCACTTACTGGGAAAGAAATGCTTAAGCTCCTAAAGAAAAATGGTTGGAAAGAATTAAGGCAAGAGGGCTCGCATCATATTTTAGAAAAAGATGGTGCAATAATTGTAGTGCCGGTTCATGCTAACCAAGATTTAGGAAAAGGTCTTGAGCAGAGAATCTTAAAAGATACAGGACTAAAGAAATAGTCCTGTATTTGAAAATTTAAGGAGTGATTTTATGTTTGTAGTTTATCCATTTGTATTTAAAAAAGAAAGTCCACAAGGTTATTTTATTGAGAGTGTAGATATAAAAGAAGCTTATACAGGAATAAATATCGATGATATTTCTTTTGGTATTTCAATGGCAGAAGAAGTATTAGGACTTGTTTTATCTGAATATGTAGAAAGAGGAATTGAGCTACCAAAAGCCACTCCAATAAAAAATGTAAAGACAAAGAATGATGAATTTGTTACTTTAATAAAGATAGATTTAGAAAAATTTCTAAAAGATACATCTTTAGTTAAAAAGACTTTATCAATACCTAAATGGGCGAATGATAAAGGAACAAGGTTGGGTATAAATTTTTCAAAAGTTTTAACTGAGAGTATATTAAAAATGTAAATAAATTATTAAAAGGCAATTATCAAGATGATAGTTGCTTTTTTATACCAATTAAGTAAAAAAATATTAAAAAATAAATGATTTATGAGTTTGTTAAATTACTTTAAATATGATAAAATATAGCTAGAGTAAAATTTACTTAATAATTTTTAAGGAGCGAAGATATGGATTTACAAAAATTTAACAGAATCAAAAACGATGAAGGTTTTATAGCGGCTTTGGATCAAAGTGGTGGAAGTACACCGAAAGCACTTAGATTATATGGTGTAAGTGAAGATGCTTATACAAATGAAGCTGAAATGTTTGATTTAATTCACGAAATGCGTACAAGAATTGTTACTTCAAAGGCTTTTACTAAAGAACGTATATTAGGGGCGATTTTATTTGAAATGACAATGGAAAGAAAAGTTAACGGTAAATTCACTCCGGATTATTTATGGAATGAAAAAGGCATAGTTTCATTTTTAAAAGTTGATAAGGGCTTAGCAGAAGAAAAAAATGGTATTCAACTTATGAAAGAAATTCCAAATTTAGCTGAAACTGTAAAAAAAGGTGTTGAATATGGAGTTTTCGGAACAAAAATGCGTTCAGTAATTAAAAAAGCAAATGAAGAAGCTATCAAAGAAGTAGTTGCTCAACAATTCGACTTTGCAAAGCAAATTATCGCAGGTGGACTTGTTCCAATTGTTGAACCTGAAGTTGATATAAATTCAGCAGAAAAAGAAAAATGCGAAGAAATTTTAAAAAGAGAAATTTTAAAAGAACTTGATAAATTAGAAGAAGGACAAGAAGTAATGTTAAAACTTACTTTACCAACTATTCCTAACTTCTACAAAGAATTAGTTGACCATAAAAGAGTTGTTAGAGTTGTTGCTCTTTCTGGCGGGTACTCAAGAGAAGAATCAAATGAAATTCTTGCTAAAAATCACGGAGTTATCGCAAGTTTTTCAAGAGCTTTATCAGAAGGACTTAATGTAAATCAAACTTGGGAAGAATTTGACAAAATGTTAGACAGCTCAATTCAAAGTATATTTGAAGCATCAAGAAAATAATTTTTTAAAACAAAGGACTGTGAATCTAAATTCATAGTCCTATTTTTTGTGGAATTAATTGAAATATTAGATTATATAATGTAAAATATAAAGTGTAAACTATAATTATAATCTTGTATTAAAATTTTAGGAGGGTATAAGTATGAATTTATTTTTATGTTCACATTTTTCTCAAGTTGGGAATTTAATTAAAGAAGAAATTGAAAATAAAAAAGTAGTTTTTATTCCAACAGCTTCAATAAATGAGGGTTATACTGGTTATGTAGGGTCAGCAAGAAAACTATTTAAAAAAATGGGAGCAAATCTAACAGAAATTGATATTTCAAAGGAAGATTTTAAAACAATAGAAGCTGTATTTGAAGAAACGGATATTATCTATTTTACAGGTGGTAATTCATTTTTCCTTATTGACCAATTGCGTAAAACAGGAGTTGATAAATTATTAAAAAAAGAACTAAAAAAAGGTAAACTTATGATTGGAGAATCAGCTGGTTCTGTTATATGTGCACCAAGTATATCTTATATTGAAATAATGGACGAAAAACCAGAAGATTATTCACAATTTGATGATAATGGACTCAATTTAATTGATTTCTATGTTTTACCTCATTATCTTACTTCACCATTCAAGAAAATTACTGCTACTATTTTAAAGAAATTCTCAGATTTGAAGATATGTCCTATTAATAATCATCAAGCTATTATGGTTAATGGTAAAGAATCAAAAATAATTGAAAAGTAATCAAGTATAAGTTAAATTACTAAACAGCAAGTCAAATTGACTTGCTGTTTTTTATAAAATAAAATTGAAATATTGCTAAATATAATGTAAAATATAGATTAACAAATGTTTTATATTATATAAGGAAGAGAATTTAAAATGAGAAAAATAAATTTTAGATATAACAAAAACACTCCAACTTTGCTACATATTATGGTTATTATAGGAATAGTGATAGGAATTCTTCTTTGTTATGAGTTTCTTATTTATTTAGGATTTGCAAGTACAAATGAGCCACAATATTTTAAAGACCATCCTAAGCATGCAGTATATTTGATTTTTGGATTAATTCCGATTTCAATGTTAGTACCTTTTTGGATTGTCTTTAAATTTTGGAGTAGAGAAGATGAAGATGCAGAGCTTGAGCTATACGATGATTATGCAATTTTAAAAATGAGAAATGAAAAAATTAAAATCCAAAAGGGAGAATTGGAGATTAAATTTCCACAACCACAGGCAATTTTATATACTACATATATACTAAAATTACCTGAACAAAAAATCGTCTTAGTAGGTTCTTTAAAAGAAAAAGGAAAATCAAAGCTATCTTTAAACATTGCAATAAAAGAGCTATCTGCTTATAAAAAGAGAAAATATTTAAAGAAGATAAATTTATTTAAACAGTAGAAATTAAAATCTACTGTTTTTTGTTTAAATTTGATTTATAAATCTTAAAGTAGTATAATAAGTATGAATAAACATACTTATTATACGGAGGTAGATATGAAAAGTAAAAAAGATGGAAAACTACATGCATGGACTGCGAAGGTAGGAACTAAGGGACAGATTGTTATTCCAAAAGAGGCAAGAAAAATTTTCTCCATAGAAACTGGAGATAATTTGTTAATTCTTGGAGATGAAAGAAGAGGGTTAGCCATTATGAATGGAGATGTTGCAACAAAAGTTTTGATGAATATTCAAGGTGATTTAAGTGAAGAAGATTAAGATATTAAAATTTATAGTGATATTAGTTTTAGTTGTAGTTGTTTTTATTGTAATATATGCAATTTATAATCTAAATTATGACTATTCAGGTGAAAAGTTCAGGAAGAACAAGGCTTCAAGTTTAGGCTTGGAAGAAAAACAATTTAATCTAAAAAATGGAAATGTAATAAATTATGTTGAAGGTCCAAATAATGGTCCGGCTATTTTATTATTACATGGACAAATGGTAGATTGGAAAGATTATCGTACTGTGTTTCCTGAATTAGTAAAAAAGTATCATGTATTTGCACTTGATTATTATGGACATGGAAAGTCAAGTAAAAATCCTGATTTATATAATATTGAAAGCATAGGAAATGATATTGCATCATTTATTCAAGAAAAAATTGGAGAAAAAACAATTATTTCGGGGCATTCTTCAGGTGCCTTAATTACTGCATATATCGGTGCTAAATTTCCACAAAATGTAAAGGCGATTATTTTGGAAGACGGACCATTTTTTGCAACAGAAAAAGGACGTGCTGAAAACACATTTTCTTATAAAACTTTCGAAAATATTCACAATTATTTAACTGAAAAACCTAATACTACTTATTTTGAACATTATCTAAAAAATGATCCGATGCGAAAATTGTTTAATGAGGGCGGAAAAGATAATTGGGATAAAATTGTGGCTAAACCTGCAATGAAAAGATTTCAAAAGGATAATACTAAAATACCAATTATTTGGTATTATCCGCCAAAGTTAGGAGTAAATACCTTACTTCAATTAACAGCGAATTTACAAGATAAAACTGGTGATTATGACTTAAGATTTGGAGATGCATTTTATGATTTCAGTTTCTTTAAGGGAATAAAACAAGAAGAATTGTTGAAAGAAATTACTGTTCCTACTTGTATATTACATGTAAAACCACCAAAAAATACAGCTCCTTCTTATTATAATGAAGATGGACTTCTGATTTCTGCAATGGATGAAAAAGATGCAAAGCGTGTTAAAGAATTGATTAAAGGTAGTATTTTAGTTGAAGGATTTGATTCTATGCATAATATTCATGGAGATAAGCCGAAAGAATATTTGGAAAAAGTGGAAGAATTTTTAGCTAATATAGAAAAGTAGAATTGATAGATTGGATTTAAAGGAGGAATATATGATAGGCATTTATCTAAGTGGAACTGGAAATACTAAACATTGTGTTGAAAAACTTGTATATTTGATAGATGATAAATCAAAATGTCTTCCTTTGGAAAATCCACAGATTATAGATTTATTAAAGAAAGAGGATGTAATTTTTTTAGGCTATCCAACTCAATTTTCTAATGCGCCTTTTATGGTACGAGATTTTATTATGAAAAATTGTTCGCTTTGGAAGGGAAAAATGTTTTTTGTATAAATACAATGGGACTTTTCAGTGGGGATGGAACGGGATGTACTGCAAGAATTTTTAAAAAATATGGAGCAGAAATTCTGGGAGGCATACAGATAAAAATGCCCGATTCCGTTTGCGACAGTAAGCTGTTGAAAAAAGATATTAAAGAAAACAGACAAATCGTAAAAAATGCTGATGAAAGATTAGAAGAAGTTGCAGAACAGATTAAGCAGGGAAGATATCCAAGAGAAGGACTATCTTTCATTGCACATATGAAGGGACTTTTTGGGCAAAGGCTATGGTTTTATCGAAAAACTATGGGATATACCGATAAATTAAAAATAAGCGATGATTGTAATGGTTGTGGTTTATGTAGTAGGGTTTGTCCGATGAAAAATATTCACATCAAAGATAAAAAAGCTATCCCTGAAAATAAATGTACAATGTGTTACAGATGTATAAGTCTATGTCCACAAAAAGCAATTACTTTACTTGGAGATAAGGTAATTGAACAATCGAGGTTTGAAAAATATATATAATTAAAATTACAAAAAATACAATATGATTGCTCTAAGGATATATAATCATTTGATGATGAATATAATAGATAAAATAAGTTGAGATTGTAGGATAAATTTATGAAGATATTGGAAATTAGAAAAAATAAAAAGCAGTATATGGAACTTCTGCTTCTTGCTGATGAACAAGAAGATATGATTGATAAATATATTGATAGAGGAATAATGTTTGTTTTAGATGATAATGGTGTTAAATCTGAATGTGTAGTTACTGATGAGGGAAATGGAGTTCTTGAAATAAAGAACATTGCTACAAACCCTAATTTTCAAAGAATGGGTTATGGAAAAATTCTGATTGATTTTGTTGTTACTAAATATAAAAATCAATTTTCTACATTACAAGTTGGCACGGGAGATAGTCCTAAAACTATTGATTTTTATGTAAAATGTGGATTTTTTCGCTCCCATACTGTCAAAAATTTTTTTACGGAAAATTATAATCACCCAATATATGAAGATGGTATCCAATTGGTTGATATGATTTATTTGCGTAGAGATTTATAAATTTGATTTTGTTTAAGCTAAAATATAGCAGTTTAACAGTAAGTCAATATGATTTACTGTTTTTTTTATATTTGAAATATCAATAAATATAAGGTAAAATATAGAATATTAAGGAAAATAGAATTTAAGGAGGTAGTTATGTGGTTAATAATCGCAATTGTAGGAGTTATTGTTGCAATAATAGGTCGTATTAAGGAATATAAAGATGAAAATTTCATAGGTTTTAAAAGGTTAAGTTTATTACTAGCAGCAGTATGCTCTATAAATTTTATTCATTCTGCCATAATTTATAAATTTTATTTTACCAACGGAAATTGGAGTATGTTTTTAGAGTTTATGCAAAGTAATGCTAAGAATGTATTGATTTGTATAGTTATATCTATTTTTATAAATTTTGTTCCGATTTCTATTTTTAGAAAATAGTCAAAATATAATAAAATAAATTTGAATTTATAGAGGATCTCTTTGTATAAATTTTGAGAATCCTCTTTTTTTATAATATAATCTAAAGTAGGAAAGTAATATAATATAATAGGTAAAAATCATAAAATATTTGGATGATTAGAAAAAATAGCATGAAAATAATAATATAATATTAATATGTAGTTGACATTTTTGGATAATTATGTTATTTTGTTAAGTAGGTTAACAAAAGGAGATGATAAAATGAATTATGAAAAATTTTTATATGATTTTCAAAATTTCATAAGGTTATATCATAGTTTAGAATACAAACAACATAAAATTTTTGACTTAAATTTATCAGAAGTACATTTATTAAAAATGGCTGAACATAATCCTAATTATACACTTGTTGAATATGCTGAAAAATTAAATATAAGCCGAAGTGCAATTTCGCAAGTAGTTAATATATTGGAAAAAAAAGAATGTGTCAAAAAAAATAAGATTAATAAGAAAAGTATTGTGCTTGAGCTAACCACAAAGGGACAAATAGTATGTGCTAAACACGATGAAGAGCATAAAAAAATTGAAAAAAATTTGAAGATAATTTTTAGTAAATATGATGATTATTTTTTTGAACAATTAAGTGAGTTAATGTCTGATATTGTAATTGTTTGGGAGGGATATGATGAGCTGTAAAATAATAATCGAAGATAGTAATAAAATTATGGATTCAAAGATTAATATATGTATTCAAGGACTAAAAAGATTTGAAGAAGTTAAAATTATTTTAGAAACAAGTTGTTTTTACAATATCAATGCTCCTATGAGTTGGTCAGAAAATACGCTTTGGAGGGCTGAGGCTGTTTTTCTCAGTGATTCAAATGGTACTGTATCTCTTAAAAAATCACCGTCTAAAGGTGGAGATTATATAGGTTTTAGAAATATGGGGTTATTTGAATCTCTCAAAGCTGTATCAATCACTAATAAAAAACGTATTAGAGACTTAAAAAAATTACCTTTAAATGATGTTGTTACTTATCAAATTTCAATTATGTCGGATGAAAAATTACTTGCTAAAACAACCTTTAATAGATTTTATAAAGATTTTAATATAGATTATTATGATATAATCAGAAAAAATTGGCAAGGAAGATTGTTTTATGAAAATGATAATAATAAAAAGCCGGCTATTATAGTATTATCAGGTAGTGATGGAGGAATTGAAAAAGCACAAAACATTGCGATGTTATTAGCTAATCATGGCTTTACAACATTAGCTATAAGTTATTTTGGGATGAATAACCAAAATTCAAATTTAGATAGAATACCACTTGAAAATATTGATGAGGCATTAAAGTATCTACAAAAGCTATCTTTTGTTGATTCTTCCAAAATTGGAATTTATGGTAGGTCAAAGGGTGCTGAGTATGGATTAATGTTTCTATCTAAATACAATGCTATTAGATGTGCAGTTTTAAATTCTCCAAGTGACAGGGTTTATGAAGGATTAAAAGGAAAAAGAAATTCTAAGCATTCTTCTTGGACATATGGTGGTGAAGAAATAGAATATAAACCATTTAAGATAAAGGATTTTATTATGAATATGTTAATAAAAAAATCAAGTACTGATAATTCTGGAGTTATAGATATAAAAAACATCACTTGCCCTCTTCTATTAATTACATCTACAAAAGATGAAATATGGGATTCTTATAGAGCTTCAATCAATATTATGAAAAATATAAGATCTAGCGAAAAGAATATTGTATTAACCACAGAGTTAGGACATATGAATACAATTCCATATCTTCCAAATCTCCGTTATAAAAAGAATAAAACAGATGATATATATTATGAAACGGTTATATCATGGGAAAATACAATATCTTGGTTTGTCAAATATTTAAAAAAAGAAAAAGTATAGTTTTAATATAAAATTGATGTTATAAAATATATATGATATAATTGACATAATTTTACTAGTAAAAGGAGAAAACTGCATCATGGTTGTTAAAGTTCTTTAATTCTTATGAAAATAAATTTAAATTTATGGAGGTAGAATTATGAAATATATATGGAATAATTGGTTAAAACAGGCTACTTTTCTTTACTCGGTGCTATATACCATTGCGACTATTTTTAATAGTGTGCTGTATCTTTTGAATGGAAAGTATGAAGACCCAAATGGAAATTGGCATGAAATTGATAGAGCGATTATTGTATTTATAATAGTTCTTGCATATATATTGATTAAAAATTTGAAACTTAAAAATTATTGGCTAAAGGCTATCATAATCTACATTCCAACTCTTTTATTAGTGTTTGGATATATTTGGCTAACTGGACTTAGAGAGCTTTTGGCAAAATCTGCTTATAGAGATATCTTTATAAATTACACAATAGGATATCTTGGGGCTTCGCTAATTGGTTGGGGAAAAACTTTTTTCAAGTCAAAGAATACAGAAAATAAATAAAATTCATTTAAAAGGGGGATATAATATTGGCTAGTTGGAGTGGTATAAGGAGAAAACTTGAAAAAGAATATCTTGCTGAAAGCCTACAAGGGCATATTCAATATTTTGCTACAACTTATAGTAAAAGTCCTGACCATGAGGGACGAGCAGCAATAAGATATGACGGAAAAGAAATCATCAAAGGTTGTTTTTGGAACAACTGGTTTAAAGCCGATTTATTTCCTAGAGATGAAAAATACGAAGAAAGAATGAAAAAAGAAAATGCATTTATTGACGATACAGCTTTAAAATTGGGAGTATTTGACCAACGTTGTTTTTACAATGCCTTTGTAGAATTTGACAATCAAAGTATAGAAATGAGCCTAAAAAGTGAAAATTTACTCGTAAGAATTTTCGCAGTTTTAGATAGACGAGTTGGAAAAAGAAAGTTAATTCAAATGAAAGAAACAATAGAAAATGAACCGGATACATTTCAGGAATTCTATGCAATTCGTATGAATGCTGAAGGAATGGTTTAAGTTTATAAAAATAAATATACACTTAAAAGGCGATAGAAATATCGTCTTTTTTGTGCGAAAAATGATATCTGCAGGGTAATTGTATCTAAAGATACAATTACCCCATCAGACCTACTTTTGTTTATAAGTAAACATATGAGATCTCTCCGCTTCGTTTCGCTTTGCTCAACTTCGGTCGAGATGACGTGTTAGGGGCGTTGTTTTGCAAGTTGCTATAACGTTAAACATATCGTTGTATAAGGTTATAAATATAGTTTGATGTTTATTTACTTTTAACGTTAAGCCCGTAATCAAAGTTTATTCCTTATACGTCATCTTGAGCGAAACGTAGTGTAGTCGAAAGATCTCATACTTTTGCTTTAGCAAAAGTAAATGTATCGAAGATACATAAAATATGTAAATCTCATAAGCCCACAAGCATATCAACTCAAATTGAATGAAATATATACATATGATATAATCATAATAAAGTATTAGCAATGAAAATTTAGATATAATCTTCTTAAATAGGAAGGAGTAAAAAATGGTTTTAAATGAAAAACAATTAATATACGGTTATGATTATTACTTCAAAAATGAAAATAGACCTAGAAGTATTGTAGAGGTTTCTGAATATAATGGAGAAAGTGCAATTATAATAAATTGTACTCAATTGGATGATAGTTCTAATTCAAAGTACAAAACTGCAAAGTCAAGAAAAAATGTTGTAAATGAATGGTGTGATTTTTTAATTAAAAATCCAACGGCTTTTACAGAACTTACATTTTGTACAAGAATGCCACAAGAGTTGTTTAATGCAGTTTGTTCACAACAAAATCTTAAAAAATTATATATTAAGTGGGGAGTTTATCCTGATATTTCTAAGATTTCAAATCTTGTAAATCTTGAATTCCTTCATTTAGGTTCAGGTTCAAGTGTGGGAAGTATTGAACCAATTTCGAAATTAGAAAATTTAGTAGCTTTAACAGTTGAAAATTTTCAAAAAATTGACGATTATAGTCCACTTACAAATCTTAAAAAATTAGAAAGTCTCACAATTGAGGGGGATTGTTTTGCTCCAAAGAATATTCATATAGATTCTATTGATTTTTTGAAAGATATGAAGCAATTAAGATTTTTTAGATTTTTTACAAGTATTGTAAAAAGTAAGGATTACACTCCACTTTTAAGTCTTGAAAATATAGAACATTTATCTATTAAGCCGTTTAAAGAAGTTAATAAATTATATGATGAGATAATTAAATTACCTAAATTAAAATATGGAACAATTGTATTTAATCCCGAAAATTTTATAAAAAATAGAGGTGTTATAATGAAAAATGCAGTTATATACATACATGGGAAAGGCGGGAATTCTGTTGAATCAGAACATTATAAAAAATTTTTTAATGATAAATATAAAATTATTGGCTTTGATTACAAATCTGAATTTCCTTGGGATGCGAAGATAGAATTTTCAAAGTTTTTTGATTCCATAGTCTCTGAATATGATGATATTTACTTAATAGCAAATAGTTTGGGAGCTTATTATTCGATGCTTGCATTATCGGATAAGAAAATTAAAAAAGCTATGTTTATTTCACCAGTTGTAGATATGGAAAAAATAATTTTAAATATGATGAAAATGTCTAATGTTTCAGAGGAAGAGTTATATAAAGAAAAAGAGATTTCAACATCTTTTGGAGAGACTTTGTCTTGGAAATATCTTAGCTATGTTAGGGATAATCCAATAGAATGGAATGTACCAACAGATATTCTCTATGCAGAAAATGACTTTCTAACTTCTTTGGAGACTATGACGAATTTTGCAAATAAAACTAATTCTAGTCTTACTATTATGAAAAATGGAGAGCATTATTTTCATACTGAAGAACAAATGAATTTTTTGGATAAATGGTTTAGTAAATTTATATAGTATTAGCTTAAGTTTGGTCGAATTTGAGAGGATTAAGTCAGAAGTTGTGTATAATAAATTTACAAAAATGCTACTAAGATATTAATTAGTAGGTTTTTGTTTTAAAATAATATAAAGTAAATGCTGAATATATTGAATAGAATATGTTATTATAATATGGTTTAACAAAATTTAAACAAAATTAATGTTATGTTAATACGAAATTATAAATTTAAAGATATGAATGTTTTGAAAATGAAGAGAGATAGAATTTTAGAAAAACTAAGAAACTCTTAAATGGAAAAATCTAAAAATTGGACGAGAAGACTATTTATCAGAAGTAGATAAGTAGTCTTTTTTGTGTGAACAAAAAGTTATTATTTATTTGTTTATTATGATTTTTGTAATATTAAGGTATTGACAATTAAGTTAGTTAGTGTTAATCTATTATTACCGATAGTTATGTCGGTAAGGAGGGCAAAATGACTAGAGAACGACTAACATCAAGAGAAAGAAAATTGAAAATACAAAATATTGCATTAGATGTTTTTACAAGAAAAGGATATAAAAACACAAGTATGTATGATTTAGTACAAGCTACTGGACTGTCCACAGGAGGTTTGTACCACTATTATAAAAGTACAACTGAAATTCTATACGATTTGATGTTAAGAGGTTGTAAATATCGAGAAGACATTATTGAAAAAAAGATATGTGAAATTTCTAAGCCTTTAAGTGTAGAGTTATTAGCTGAAATTACTGTTGATAGGGCACTTTCTACTAATATATTTATTCCAATATATGTTATGTTTTTGCAGTCAATGAAGGAAGATGAAGACTTACAGGAACTTTATAAAAAATTACAGGACAGTTATATCAAAAATTTTAAACGAATGCTGGATGAATATGACTATGGAGAAATTTGTGAAGAATCTTTGAAATTACTCAATGATTTACTTAATACTATTATCTTGAGTTGTGAGACATTGGGAATTAGGGAACATTTAGTTTCACAACGTCAAGTTCTTGAGAAAATGATAATTGATGTTTTAATGATAAATAGAGAAGAGGTGTAATTAGATGAATAAAGATAGTAAAGAGCTGTTAACAGCTAAACCGTTACAAATATTAATTAAACTTTCATTACCGGCAATATTAGGGATGATTGTTATCGGCTTATATCCGCTAATGGATGGGATTTTCGCCGGCCAGATACTTGGAGAGAAAGCTATGACCGCTGTAGGAATTGCCACTCCGTTCACATATATCAATACGGGTATCGCAACTTTAATTGGGGTAGGTTCAGCGTCACTATTATCCAGAGCCATTGGAGAAGGAAATCAAAAAATAATAGATAAAGTTATGGGAAATCTTTGTTTTTGGATTCTAACATTGTCAACAATTGTTACTGTTTTAGGGATCATATTTTGCCAACAATTACTTAGTGTATTTGGTGCAAAAGGAGAACTTTTAAATCTTTCTACTCGTTATTTACGAATTATTTTTATAGGGTCTATTTTTGTAAATTTCGCGCAGGCAGCAAATATGGTTATGCGTGGCGAGGGGTTGATGAAACGAGCAATGCTTATTATGGGAATTGGTGCAGGTATAAATATATTGTTGGATCCGATTCTTATGATACTATTTAGAGAGCGTGGTATTGAAGGTGCTGCTGTCGCTACGATAACAGCACAATTTGTTCAGGCAATTTTTACTCTTTGGTATTTTAAGAAAAAAAGTAAAGTTGTAAAAATTGGGATGATTAGAAAAGAAGGGGATATAACCGGAGATATGTTTTCCGTAGGTGTTTCTGCTATGCTTATGCAGGTGTTAACTATTATTCAGCAGAGTTTTCTTTATAGTCAAGCTTTTCGTTACGGTGGAGAAACATCCGCAGCAATTATGGCGGCTATCTTAAGAATGCAGGCTTTTTCATTCATTCCTCTTTGGGGAATGAGTCAAGGATTACAACCTGCTATTGGTGCCAATTTTGGAGCAGAGCAGTATGATAGGGTCAAAAAAATATTCAATGTTTTCGCTATCAGTTCTATTATATTAGCTGCTTGTTTTTGGATACCTTCAGAAATTTTTGCTAAACCAATTCTTGGATTATTTGGATTATCCGATGAAACACTATTTTTAGCTATTCCGAATTTCCGCATAATGTACAGTATTTTCATTGCTTATGGGGTAATGATTATGACTATAACATTTTTTCAAGCGATTGGAGATGGTAAAACAGCCGGTATTTTAGTTATGTTAAGACAGATAATTTTGTTTATTCCAGCTGTAATTTTATTACCTCGTATGATTGGAGCACAGAGCCTTTGGTACGTTTTGCCAATAATTGATGGAGTCGTTGTGTTATTGGGAATTCAGAGATATTTTATGGCAGTAAAAAAAATGGAGAAAAAATAGATTATATAGAAAAACGGTAAATTGTGAATGATTTACTGTTTTTTATTGTGAAACAACAAGGTTCCCAGGAATCCACCCGATGCGAAGCATCGTGGAAGGGTAGGGTTCTTATGGATGAAAATAAAAGATAATATATTATGTAATTGAAAAGATTAGTCGAAAAATTGAAAAAGCCAAAAAAAGATAAAAAACTAATTCGAGTATTACTATTATGAAGAATGGAGAGCATTATTTTCACACTGAAGAACAAATGAATTTTTTGGACAATTGGTTTGAAAAATATATTTTTGAATAAAATTAAATTTCTATATAAAAATAGTTGTTATAAATAAAAAAAGTGGTATAATTAAAATTACTTTAAATCTATTAAAAAGAGATTTTAATTTCATCATATTTTACAATAATATGATTTAGTTTAAAATAATAGGATTATATTAGAAAGAAGGAAAATTTATGAATCAAAAAACACTTAAAATTTTAGGATGGATAGCAACTTGTACTGCAATGTTAATGTATATATCCTATTTTCCACAAATTATTAATAACTTACACGGAAATAAAAGTGGTTTTTTACAACCTATGGTTGCCGCAATAAACTGTACTTTATGGGTTAGCTATGGATTTTTCCAAGAGAAAAAAGACTTGCCTATTATTGTAGCAAATATACCTGGTGTAATCTTTGGAACAATAGCAGCTTTAACAGCTTTATAAAAATTTAGGGGGAATAATGAATCCATTTCTTTTAGTAGCTATAAAATTATTAATTGGATTTTTAGCTTTAATAACTATAATAAATATCTCAGGAAAAGGAAACTTAGCACCGAATTCAGCAAGTGATCAAGTTCAAAATTATGTACTTGGGGGAATAATTGGTGGTGTAATTTATAATAATAGTATTAAGATACTTGACTTCATCGGTATTCTATGCATTTGGTGTGCTCTTGTGTTAGGCTTAAAATGGCTTAAACAACATGTTGTAAAAGTAAAACAAGTTATAGATGGAAAAGCATTGATAATTATTGATGAAGGTAAAATTAATATAGAAAATTGTAGAAAAGTAGGCCTATCTGCTCATGATGTATCTTTTAAACTTAGAACTAATAATGTTTATTCAATGAAAGATGTAAAAAGAGCCATTGTTGAACAAAATGGTCAACTTATAATTATTCATTATGGAGAAGAAAATCCAAAGTTCCCATTGATAACAGACGGACATTTGCAAACTGATATTTTAGAAGTAATAGGAAAAGATGAAGATTGGTTGATTGCAGAAATTAAAAAGCAAGGATTGGAGAAATACAGCGATGTATTTTTAGGAGAATATGTAGATGGTAAGTTAATTATAGCTCCTTATAATTAATAGCTACAAAAGTAAAATAGATAGCGATAATGCAGATAGCGATAATGCTATCTTTTTTTGTGTAAAAATATTCCTTATATACAATATTTTAAAATTTTCCAAAAAAATCGACTATTAGTCGAAAAATACTTGACAAGGTATTTAAAAGTTGTTATAATAATAAAAACCGACTAGTAGTCGAATAAGGAGGTTGTTATGAAAAAAGGTGAAAAGACGAAACACGAGTTGTTAAAAATAGCATATAGAATGTTTCTTTCAAAGGGTTACGAAAATACAAGTATAGATGAAATTATAGAGGAAGCTAAAATAGCGAAGGGAACATACTACTATCATTTTAAAAGTAAAGAACAAATGCTTGAAGAAGTAATACAAATGATGATTGATGAGTATGAGATGAGAGCAAATGAAATATTAAATTCAGATTTAGATTTGCCCGAAAAAATGATTGGAATAATAACATCTTTTAGGCCAAATAAAGATGAATTTCAAATCGTTGAGACTCTTAACCGTCAAGACAATTTAATTATGCATAACAAGATTAATCGTCAAGTTATTGAAAGAGTTGTTCCGATGTTATCTAAGATTGTTGAAGAAGGAGTTCAATTAGGGATACTAAAATGTGAGAATATTCCACAAAGAATTAGAATAATAATGATTTTGAGTAGTGAACTGTTTGATGATATGGAATATTCTAATACAGATGTCGATGTATTTATTGATATAGTAGAAAAAATACTGGGTGCACAACCTGGATTTTTGATATTCCTTAATAAATTAATACAAAAACAGGAGGATATTTAATTATGGATAAATATGTATATAAACCAAAAAGATTTTTCTTTATAGTTTTTGCTTCAACTTGGGGCTGTTGGTTATTAGCTATTTTATTAAATAATAGTAAATTACTATTTCCACTTTTGTTTTTGGGACTAATTGCACCTGCTTTAACAGCGGTTATAACTGTATTTACATCAAAAAATAAGAACCTTAAAAAAGATTTTAAAAGAAAGATTATAGGATTTTATAGAATAAAGCCACTTTATATTTTACTTCCAGTAATTGTTTTTGGAATAGCTGTTTGTCTATCAATTGGAACTTCTGTATTATTTGGAGGCTCTCCAAAACAGTTTGGTTTTAATGATGATTTTTCGTTTTCAATCGCTGGAACATCAGCACTTCTTACTATCTTTTTAGCTTCAGTAATAGAAGAAATTGGATGGAGAGGATATGGTGCAGATGCTTTAGGATCAAAATATAACTGGTTTAAAGCTTCCCTTATATTTGGATTCATTTGGTCATCTTGGCATATTCCTCTATTTTGGGCAGAAGGAACATATCATTATGGACTTAAGGAAATGGGAATTCTTTATGTAATGAACTTCCTTATTAGTGCTATACCTATGACTTTTATACAAGAATGGGTGTATGTTAAAAATAATAGAAGTATGTTTGCGACAATTATTTTTCATATGTTTCTAAACTTTATGCAAGAAAAAATAGCAATGACGCCTGAAACAAAATGTATAGAAACTATTTTTATTACAATTGCTGCTGTAATTGTTGTTTTGACTAACAAAAAAATGTTTTTTGAAACAGAACATGTTGGTAAACTTCTTGAAATTCAAAATGATTAAAAGGGATAAATATGAAAATAGGATATAATTTCAAAAAATTTTTATTATTATGGTCTGGGGAACTGATTTCTCAAGTCGGTGGAGGACTTACAAGCTTCGGACTTGGAGTGTATATTTTTCAAAAAACAGGGCGAGCATCTGATATGGCACTTATTACTCTAATTGGCTTTTTGCCAACTATTATATTAAGTGTTCCTGCTGGAGTGCTGGCAGATAAACACGATAGAAGACTTTTAATGGTAATTGGAGATGGATGCTCAGGAATGGGAATAGTTTATATTCTATGGTGTATGATGAATGGAGGTGCTACATTTTCGCAGATTTGTATAGGAGTTTTTATAAGTTCCGTTTTTTCATCATTACTTGAACCTTCTTTTAGAGCCACAATCAATGACTTACTAACAAAAGATGAATTCTCCAAGGCAAGTGGACTACTCTCTCTAGCAGGAAGTGCTAAATATTTACTTTCTCCAATAATTGCAGGAGTACTCCTAACTATAAGTGATGTAAAATTGCTTTTAATAATAGATATATGTACTTTTATATTGACTGTAATATGTACCTTAATTATCAGAAAAAGTATCAAAAACAAAAATATCAGCACATCAGATCACTTTTTAAGCGGATTAAAAGATGGCTGGAAAGTAGTATATGGCAATAGAGGAGTATTTTTTCTAGTAATACTTGCTGGAGTTATAACAATGTTTATGGGAGTATTTCAAGTATTAGCCGTTCCGATATTCTTGTCTATCACAGACTCAAAAACTTTAGGAATTGTGGAAACAATTTGTGCAAGTGGTATGTTGGTTTCAGGTATATTTTTAGGAATTCGAGGAATAAAAAGAAACTTTGTAAAAGTCTTAAGCATATCTCTTACATTTTCAGGAATTTTTATATTAGCATTTGGAATCTTTGAAAATGTACTAATAATGTGTATATTCGGATTTTTCTTCTTCTTAACATTGCCCTTTGCTAATAATTGCCTAGACTATCTCTCAAGAACTAACATTCCCGATGAATATCAAGGAAGAGCTTGGGGACTGATTGGATTTCTCTCACAACTTGGATATGTTGTTGCATATTCCATCTCAGGAAAAATAGCCGATTACTTGGGAATAATAACAGAAAAAGGAGTAGGAAGAGGCTCAGCATTATTAATAATAATCTCAGGCATATGCCTTGTAGTAATCTCTCTTTGTATTCCAATGATAAAAAGAATAAATGAATTAGAAAATAATATTTAGAAGGATAGCAGAAATGCTATCTTTTTTGTTGTAAAAATGGATAAATTAATTTTATCCGTGTGAAACTCAACTCGTATGGAAAAATTTTAAGATATATGATAGAATTATGATATGTAAGTATATATTATAGATAAGGAGATTCCATTGTGACAAAAGTAACTAAAGAGCAAATTTCAGCAAAAGGATTTGCAATTCAAATCTATACAGAAGACTTTAAAAACGACTACATAAGTCTGACAGATATTGCAAAGTATAAAAATAATGATGATCCCAGATTTGTTATTCAAAATTGGATGCGAAATAGAAATACATTAGAGTTCATTGGATTGTGGGAAGTGCTTAATAATGAAAATTTTAACCGTGTGCAATTCGACACGTATAGAAATGAAGCAGGACTAAATAGATTTATAATGACTCCACAAAAATGGATTAATTCTACCAATGCAATAGGAATTATATCTAAAGCGGGAAAATATGGAGGAACATATGCACATTATGATATTGCGATGGAATTTGCTTCTTGGATTTCTGCAGAGTTTAAGCTGTATATTATTCAAGATTATAAGAGACTTAAGTCAGATGAAAATTCAAGATTGTCGCTTGATTGGAATTTGAATAGAGAAATTTCTAAAATTAATTATAAGATTCATACAGATGCTATCAAAACATATTTACTAAATGATTTAACTGAAAGTCAATTAGCCTTTAAATATGCAGGTGAGGCTGATATGTTAAATGTAGCATTATTTAATAAAACTGCAAAACAATGGAGAGAAGAAAATCCAAACTTAAAAGGAAATATGAGAGACTATGCAAGTCTAAATGAACTTTTAGTTCTAGCAAATATGGAAAGCTACAATGCTGTTCTAATTGAAAAAGGACTGCCACAAAAAGAAAGAATGATTGAACTTAGAAAACTTGCAAGAACTCAAATGATGTCACTTGAAAAACTAAACGACATAAGTATTAAAGAATTGAACAAATAATAAAATATAATTTCATAATGGAGGATAATACATTGACAAAAATTAATAAAAATGAAAAGAAACATTTTTATTATGATGAATCATATCATGATTTATCAATTACACAAAAAGATGGGATTCAAAATATAAATACAGAAAATACTTCAACATATTTTGTTGTTTCCTTTGTAGGAGTCGAAGAAAATAAGACGAATGATTTTTTAAACAAATATCAAGTTTTAGAACAAGAATATAAAAATTTAATAGGTCAAAAAGAAGATCATGAGTTTAAAGGAACAATAATAAATAGTAAAAATTATAATAAAGGATTTTCATCAATGAGGAAAGTATTTATTAGATTTTACACTAAATTATTTGATTTATTAGACGAGTATTCAGTTATAATTAATATTTCAACTATAAGTAAGTTTGAAATTGTAGTAAGTAGAATTTTTATAAAATATATAATAGAGTTAGGTGATTTTTATGACGATAAAGAAGTATATAATCTTATTTATGGTACAGTCAAATTTTTAGAACAACATAAGACAGAAAAATTAGTTAAACTAATGCATTCTGATGAATATAATTCAAAAAAATTACTTTTGGAAATAAAAAAAATTATAAATTATGTACTTGAAACAAGATTAAATTTTGAACTGAAAAATAGAGAGTGTAATTTTGCTTGCTTACTTAATCAGCAAATTAATAATATCGAAAAAAATTTAAATATTGAAGAGAAATATAAATGGGATTATTATTTTAGTTTTGATGGGTTTAAAAATTTACTTAATGAATTAGATATAAACAGTGAGAATATTTATTTAGATATAGATGGAAAAGGAAATCGCACACAAAAAATTTATGACACTGCAATATCTATGTTTCCAAATGCGACTATAGAAAGATTTGAGTCAAAAGATAATTTAGGAATAAGGATATCCGATTTTATTTCTAACCTAATTGGAAGATTTATAAAAGTAATTGACGATGAATGTACTGATAAGCGAAGAAAGATCGAAGAAAATTCTAATTTTAATAAAAAAATTTTTTTAGATGAAGAGTGGTTTAATTTGGATGAAGAAGCATTTGATTGTTATAGAAAAATAGGAGAGTTTTTTAATAATAGATCTAAAATTTATTGGACTACACATGTTGGAACATATGATGATATACCTTTAGTTGTTTATTCATTATTTCAATATTTTTATGAACAAAAAAATTATGAAGATTTTAAAAACATATCTTCTTTTGAGCACAGTGAAAAGTTAAATAATTTAATTGTTCGTAAGCATATTTATAGACATGGATTATAAATAACAATAGAAGTATTTAAATAAAAAAATTAATATATAATTCTGATTATAACTCCCTCGAATTCGAGTGGTTATAAAAAACAACCCTACTCCCAACGAGTAGGTTGTTTTTTCTTTATTTACTCACTACAAATACTACTGACGGGGAGTTTTCTTCATCGAATTTGTCTTTTTTGAAGTTTCCGTAGATTTCGTATTTTAGTCCGAGCCTGTTTACGAATGAAATTAAGTCATCAACTAATAGTGGAACTAGGAGTTGCGTGTTTTCAAATTTTTTGTTTTCTGTTGTAAGTACCGTGTTGAAACGGATTTTGCTATTTTCTCTGTAATAGTTTCTTGTAAATTTAACTTTTGTTCCAAGAGTTGGTAAGGCTCCTAGAAATAGGTCATTTTTAAGAATGAAAGGTTTGAAGTTTACCCAGCTTAAGACTAGGTTTCCGTTTTCTTTTAGTAAGTCCATAGTTTTTAGGATGAAGCTACAGATTTGGTTTATGTCTTCCAAATGTGCAATAGTTGTTCCAATGCAATAGCAGACGTCAAATTTTTCTTCAAAGTCCAATTCCAACATATCTTTTTGAAATACTTTAAGCCCTTTTTTTCTTGTTTCATCTACCATATTTTCTTCCAAGTCGATACATATTACATTTTTTCCTAAGTTTTCCAAGTTTTTTGCAACGAGTCCTGTTGCACAGCCTATGTCTAAATAGTCTTTTCCATCTGAAATATTATTTAAAAAATTTAATTGTGCTTCATTTGTTGGGAAAATATCTTCGTAGTATTTGCATATTTCTTTATAAAATTTATTCATATAAACCTCCATTTTAAAAAATATAATGTTATAATCGATTATACCCAAAAACTTTCATTATTTATATCGAAAAATACCTAAAAACTTGTTTATTTTTTTTTTTTTTTTGATATAATCATCTTAAGAGGAGGGTGATTGATTATGAACAAGAAAATAATATTTGGAATTGTTTTGTTACTATCTGTTGGATTAGCAATATATGGATATATAGTTTTACCTGATGTTATAACTGTACAGATTGATTTAAAAGGGAATCCTTCGAATGTGGAATCAAAATTACTAGGGATTGGTACAACTTTTGCTATTTCAGTTATTGGAGCAATATTTTACTATTTCTCGGAGGAAAAAGGATTTAAGTTTTTGTCCATTTCTCTTATTGGAATAATCCTTTCTGTTATTACCATATTATTTAATATATAAGTTTTAAAGTTGTTTTAATTTTATTTAAAACAACTTTTTGTTTATTAGCATTTTGCATTGTTTTGTGGTAAAATATATTCGAATAGATTAATTATATTTAGGAGGCAATTGATGAAATTTTTTATTGACACAGCGAATGTTGATGAGATAAGAGAGATTAGTAAATGGGGTATTCTTGACGGTGTTACTACTAATCCGTCTTTGATAGCGAAAGAGGGAAGAGATTTTGTTGAAGTTATAACTGAAATAACTTCAATCGTTGACGGACCTATTTCAGCGGAGGTTATCAGCCTTGAAGCAGAAGGAATGGTAAAAGAAGCTAGAGAACTTTGTAAGATAAATAAAAATATTGTAATAAAAATTCCTATGACTGAAGAGGGATTAAAGGCAGTTAATGTTTTGAGTAAAGATGGAATAAAGACAAATGTTACTTTGATTTTTTCAGCTACTCAAGCACTTCTTGCAGCAAAGGCAGGAGCTACTTATGTAAGTCCATTTTTAGGTAGACTTGATGATATCAGCTCTGAAGGAATGATTTTAATTGAAGATATTTTTGAAGTTTTCAATAATTATGCGATTACAACTGAAATCATTGCTGCTTCTGTAAGAACTCCAATGCATGTTCTTCAAATTGCTAAGAGTGGAGCGGATATTGCAACAGTACCTTATAAGGTGTTCAAACAAATGTTAAAACATCCACTAACTGATATAGGAATTGAAAAGTTTTTAAAAGATTGGGAAAGTGTTAAATAGTAGGAGGAAATTATGGATAGAAATTTAACTTTAAATTTAGTAAGAGTTACGGAAGCTGCGGCAATTCGTTCTTCATATTTTTTAGGAAAAGGCGATAAAAATGGTGCAGACGGAGCGGCTGTTGAAGCAATGAGATCAATGTTCAACGAACTTCCAATGGAAGGAACTGTTGTTATCGGTGAAGGAGAAATGGACGAAGCTCCTATGTTGTATATTGGCGAAGTTGTAGGAAATGGACAAGAAGGTGTTGCAAAGGTTGATATTGCAGTTGACCCTGTTGATGGAACTTCTCTTGTAGCAAATGGATTGCCAAATGCAATTGCAGTTGCTGCTTGTGCACCTGCAGGTTGTTTATTACATGCTCCAGATATGTATATGGATAAGATTGCAGCTGGTCCTTTGGCTGTTGATTGCATACATATTGATTTACCTATCGAAATGAATATAAGAAGACTTGCGAGAGCTTTAGGAAAAGAAGTTGGAGAAGTTACAGTTAGTATTTTAAATAGAGAAAGACATCAAGATATTATAGATAGAGTTAGAAAACTTGGCGCAAGAATAAAACTTTTTGAAGCTGGAGATATTGCTCAAGCCATTGCAACTTGTATTGAAAATAGCGGTTGTGATTTAATGGTTGGAATTGGTGGAGCACCTGAAGGTGTTTTAGCTGCTGCAGCCATTAAAGCCTTAGGCGGAGTTTTCCAAGGAAGACTTGTTCCTGCTGATGAAGAAGAATTTAGAAGATGTGAAGCAATGGGACTTGAAGATCCGCTAAAAGTTTTAGAAATGAATGACTTAGTAAAGGGCGATGAAGTTTTATTTGCTGCAACAGGTGTAACTGACGGCGAACTTATTAACGGAGTTAGACATATCGGTAATGATAGAGTTAAGACTTACTCTGTTGTTATGAGAGCAGAAACAGGAACAATTAGAAATATTGAAGCAACTCATAGAATTTCTAAAAAACCTGAATATGCAAAAATAAAGAGATAGTATGAATATAGAACTTTTAAAAGGAAAATATCTTGATGAATTAAAAACTATTGCAAAGTCTTATGGAATTGCAAATGTTTCAAAGTATAAAAAGAATGAATTGATATCTGAAATTTTAAAGGCGGATAATGGATTTGAAAGTGAAGAGCCTGAAAGAGTAAGCATAGATGAGTCTGTTGAAAATGACTCAAAGACTAATACAAAAACTGTATGTGGACTTATAGATATTACTGCAGACGGTTATGGTTTTTTGCGTTCAAATGGCTATGATTCAGGTGAAGAAGATATCTATGTATCACCAACTCAGATAAGAAGATTTAGACTTAAAAAGGGAGATAAAATTTTAGGCTTAACTAGAGAGAGTAAGGAAAGTGAAAAATTTTCTCCACTTATTTATATAAATGAAATAAATGATATAAAGGTTTCAGAATTAAAAACTAGAAAAGATTTTGACGATTTAATTCCAATTTATCCAAATGAAAAGTATACTTTGGAAACTGAAAAAGATGAGGTTTCAACTAGAATAATTGACTTTTTAGTGCCGATTGGAAAGGGACAGAGAGCTTTAATAGTAGCTCCTCCAAAGGCGGGAAAGACAAGCCTACTTCGTTCAATTTTAAAAGGTGTAGAAATAAATAATCCAAAGAGTAAAATTTTTGTTTTATTAATTGGAGAAAGACCTGAAGAAGTTACGGAAATGAAGAGATTTACAAAAGCTGAAGTAATCGCTTCAACTTTTGATGAATTACCTCAAAATCATATAAGACTTGCAGAATTTGTGCTTGAAAGAGCAAAAAGACTAGTAGAGCTTGGAGAAGATGTTGTTATTTTGGTTGACAGCATAACAAGACTTTCAAGAGCCTACAATGTAAATACACCGTCTTCTGGAAAAACTCTTACGGGTGGACTTGATCCTTTTGCATTGCATAAGCCAAAAAGATTTTTCGGCTCTGCTAGAAATGTTGAAAATGGTGGAAGTTTAACCATAATTGCAACAACACTTGTGGATACGGGAAGTAAAATGGACGATATGATTTATGAAGAATTTAAGGGAACGGGAAATATGGAAATTCATTTGAGTAGAAAACTTTCAGAACTCAGAATTTTCCCTGCTATAGATATTTATAAATCAGGAACTAGAAAAGACGATTTACTTTTGAGTGAAGAAGAAATTCAATCTGCAAATTTAATTCGTAGAAAACTTTCAAATACAAATACTAATGAAATTATGGATAATTTAGTAAAAAACATAAAGAAAACTGAAAACAATAAAGAATTTTTTAAAGCTATCTTAAAAAATAATTAAAAATTTAGTTTCAATTTGAAACTTGAAGGAGATTTTGATGAAAATTTTAGTTGTGTATTATTCCTATTCGGGAATAACTAGAAGATTAGCGGAAGATATTGCTTTAATCACAGACGGAGATTTATTGGAATTAAAACCACTAAGACCTTATTCTTTTTCATATAATACGGCAGTAAAAGAAGCTAGAATTGAGATTGATAAGGGATACTGTCCACCTTTGGCAGAAGAAATAGGAAATATTGATGATGTAGATGTAGTTTTTATAGGCTCACCTAATTGGCTTAAGACTTTTGCACCACCAGTTCTTACTTTTTTACGTAATGCAAATTTGGATGGTAAAACAATTATTCCGTTCTGCACTCATGGTGGCGGAGGTTTTGGAATGATGATTGATGATATAAAGAAAGAATGTAAAAATTCTATAGTAAAAGATGGATTAGCATTAAGTGGATTTTACGATTTTGATGAATTACAAAAATGGCTAGAAAATAATTTATAGAATTATGGACTTTATAGAAAAACTCAACTTTGAATCAAAAAGTTGAGTTTTTTTCTATGCTATTTTTGTAAAGTTTTATACTATTTTAAAATTTTTATTCAATTATAATTGAATATAAAACCTTGCGAAATTTTCTCTATATATGTATCTACGATACATTTAGTTTTGCTTGTAAACAAGCAAAACTATGAGATTTCTCCATTTCGCTTCGCTACAGTCGAAATGACGTGTTGGGCAATGTCGAGTAGTTTGGTGCTATGACGTGAAACTTTTTACTATTTATTTATGATTTGAAAGTCCAAATTTGTTTAAGAAATGGAATATTAAACTTAATACTACTGCAACCATACTTGCAAGAACCATTCCTTTTAATTGCATTCCGAAGAAATTAATTGAAATTCCACTAAGTCCTGTTACGAATACAACTGAAGTCAAAATCAAATTTTGGCTATTTGAGTAGTCAACTTTTGAATCAACTAAGAGTCTTATTCCAGAAGTACCAATCATTCCGTAAAGTAAGAATGTTATTCCACCAATTACATTTCCTGGTATGCTTTGAATTAACATACTTAAAGGGGCGATAAATGCCATACATATTGAGATTACCGCTGCACCGGCAATTACATAAACTGAATAAACTTTAGTAACTGCCATTACGCCGATGTTTTCTCCATAAGTTGTTGTTGGAACTCCGCCTACAAGAGCAGATAACATAGTTGAAAAGTTATCGGCAAAGATACTTCTATGTAATCCCGGGTCTTCTAAAAGATTTTGACCTATTATATTACTTGTTACAACTTGATGACTTATATGTTCTGAAGTTATTACGAGTAATGCAGGAAGCATTATCAAACTTGCTTTGAAGTCAAAAATTGGAAATTGAAATTCCGGTATTGTAAATAATGTTGAAGATGTAACTGTAGAAAAGTCAATCATTCCAAAAGCTAAAGCTGCAATATATCCACAGATGATAGCAATAAGGATTGGAATTGTTCCTAAAAATTTTCTAAATACAACTGAGCCTAAAATTGCAACTGAAAGAGTGATTAAAAATACATAAACATCAGCATTAGTTGAAGTTTCAGTCAATATATTTGCACCTATTTTTCCGCCTCTTATTGTATTTCCTGCAAGTTCAAGGCCGATAAGAGAAACAACTGCACCCATTGCTGCAGGTGGAAGCACAATATTTATCCAATCTGTTCTGAATTTATAGATTAAATACGCTAAGATACAACCTAAAAATCCTGTTGTAGCAAAAGCACCGAGTGCATATCTATAACCCATAGTGTTTATAATAACAGTACCTACTCCCAAAAAGGCAAAACTTGAACCTAAATAGGCGGGTGCCTTTCCTTTTGTTATAAAAATAAACAACAATGTACCTATACCATTCATCAAAAGAACAATACCGGGGTTTACATTAAATAAAATCGGAACTAAAACTGAAGCTCCAAACATAGCAAAAGTATGTTGTAAACTCAAAGGTATAAGCATTGTAACAGGAACTTTGTCCCTTACGCCAATAAATTCTTTATTATTCATAAATCCTCCTTTTACTTGAGTCTTAAAAATATATAAAAAAAATGAAATAACAACTGTTATTTCATTAATAATTAAGTAAAATATTTTTAAAGACAGCAAGTCCGTTATTAAAATCAAAAAAGAGAGTCGTCAAAACAAAATTAAAATAATTAAATATATTTTCTTTAGAAAACTTAATCAAATTTGTCATAACATACCTCCTTAAATTTATCTTTACAATTATACAGCATAAAACACAAAAAGTAAAGTCTTAAATTGCATAAATTTATTAAAAATTAAAGATTTCATTTTGACTTTTAATATGATATAATTTAATTGATTATATCTAGTTTTAAAAATAGAGTTTTATTTTACTATAAATTATTTAGGAGTAAAAATGAAAGATTATTTATCTAAAGTTAAAAAATATATTATTCTTCAAGTAGTATTGGATTTTATAGGAGTTATTTGTTTAGCATTAACTCCATTGATTCAAAAGTGGTTATTTGATTATGGATTACAAAGCACCTCAAGTCAAATCATTTTAGCCATTCTATTATATGCTTTGTTACTTGGAATTTATTCACTAATGCAATATTTTTGCGTTTTAGTAGCATTTAAATCAGGAATTTCGTTTGAAACAAGACTTAAAAAGAATTTTTTCGATAAAATTTTTAATATGAATAGTAAAATTTTTCACGAAAAACCGATAGGGGAATATATATCTATTCAATCAAATGATATTACTGCATTAGAACAAGATTATTTACAACCAATTGTAGATGTGATTCGTTCGGTAAATATGATGTTGATTTATGGAGTTATTATTTTTATGAATATCAACTATAAAATTGGTCTAGTAGTAGTTTTATCTTCTATTTTTGCGATTTTTATCCCAAAAATATTTGGAAAAGTGTTGGATAATAGCAGAAGTAATTACCAAAGGCATCTTGGAAAATATACTTCAACTATTTCCGATTTGCTTGAAGGTTTTGGCTTAATAAATTCTAAAACAATTGAAAATATAAAAAATAGACATAATGAAATTCTACATAAAACAGCGGATAAAAGATATGAATTTGGAAAGAAAAAAGCATTGGTACTTGGATTAAGTGATTTAATGACCAAAATGGTTAGGGCTTTTACTTTTGCGATTGTAGGATATTTATTCTATAAAAAAGAGATAACTGTAGGTGTTGCAATAGCGACATTAAGCTATTCTTCTGCATTTATCGACCCTATTGATAGCTTGCTATATGACATTACGACTATCCGTTCAGTAAATTCTACAAAACAAAATATACTTTCATTTTTAAATCAAAAATCAGAAACAGAAAACAAAAAAGAATTGGAAAATTTTAAAAATGAATTAATTTTTGATAATGTAAAATTCACAGTTGACAAACTACAACTAGAAGATATAAACTTAAAAATAGAAAAAGGTAAAAAATATGCAATTGTTGGTAAATCAGGTGCAGGAAAGTCAACTTTTTTAAATTTATTACTTGGAATACATAAGCCAAATCAGGGGGAAGTCAGTATTGACGGAGAAAATGTAAGAGAGCTTAATTTATCAAATACATTACTTTATATGAGTCAACATGAGCATATTTATCGTGCATCTGTAAAGGAAAATGTAACAGTTTTTGATTCATATTCCTATGATTACATTCCAGATAATGCTAATGAAATTGCAATAATCAAGGATATTCTTGGTAGAAATACTGATGACTGTTCAAACTTTAGTGGTGGTGAAAAAAGAGTTCTTGCATTACTTCGTATATTGTGTAGAAAAGGAGAAATACTGGTTTTGGATGAACCTTTTACAGGTGTTGATGCTGAAAGTGTCTTAAAATTAGAGGATATTTTATTGAAATCAGATCAAACAGTTTTGATTGTAACACATAATACATCAATGGAACATCTTAAAAAATTTGATAAGGTAATTAGAGTTGTAAACGGAAAAGTGTTTATTGAGGATATAGATTAAAAAAGTTTTATAAAAATGGCTAAATTAAAAGCCGTTTTTTTATGTAATTAAATTATGGAAAATGATTTAAACAATGTAAAAATATAAAAAATATATTTTTTTAAAATTTAAGTATGAAAAATATATTACATTGAAGTTTATCATAAGAATAAATATTCAAAAAGAGAAATGTCTAATTTTTGAGTAAATATTATTTAAAAATGTAAGTTTGCGTCAATAATAAAATTATATCTATTTATTTTATTAAATTTACTTATAAATAAATTTTCATTAAATTTTTTTGTTATATATTAAATCCGCTTAAAAGCATTAAATAATTTTTGTGATGCATTATTTTTTCAGTAGCAATCAACTTTTTTTAGTTGATATTTTTATTTTTTATAATTTATCATTGATTTCAAAAAAAATACTTTGATTGCAAAGTATAAAATTTATTTATACTATGTTGACATGTCTGTTATTTTGTGTTAAAATTCAAAATGAAAAAAATAAATATTGGAGGGATGTTATGTCTAAGAAAAAATTGAGTTTAAGAGCACTCGTTTTAATGGTGTTCACTTCTGTTTTTGGTTTTACTAATGTTACAAGATCATACTATCTTATGGGATACGCAGCTATTCCTTGGTATATTATTTCTTGTTTGGCTTTCTTCTTGCCATTTGCATTTATGATTGCAGAGTATGGTTCTGCTTTCAAAGATTCTGCAGGGGGGATTTACTCTTGGATGGAAAAAAGTTCAGGAAGTAAATATGCATTTGTGGTAACGTTTATGTGGTATGCATCATACATAGTATGGATGGTAAACGTTGGTTCAGGTATTTGGATTGTTTTATCAAATGCAATTTATGGGATTGATAAAACTCAAAGTTGGTCTTTATTAGGATTGGGTTCTGTAAAAACATTAGGAATTCTTGCTATTTTATGGATTATCACTTTAACATTTATATCTACAAAGGGTATTGATAAAATTAAGAAATTTACATCTTTTGGTGGTAGTGCTGTAGCATTAATTAATGTATTTTTATTTGTTGGTGGAATTTTGATGTTGATTTTAAACAAAGGTGGAGTAGGAGATTCAATAACTGCTAACGCTTTAGCTCATTCACCAAATCCTGATTATGCTGGTGGTTTGCAAGTTTTATCATTTATAGTTTATGCTATATTTGCTTATGGTGGTTTGGAAGTTGTAGGGGGACTTGTTGACCAAACTGAAAATCCTGAAAAGAACTTTCCAAAAGGTATTGTTATTTCAGCAATTGTAGTATCTTTAGGATATTCACTAGGTATTTTGATTTTTGGTACATTTACTAAATGGTCATTTGCATTTACACAATTTTCAGCACAAAAAATAACTTTAGGTAATGTATCATATATTGCTATGAACCATATGGGATATCAATTAGGACTTGCTTTTGGTCTTGCCGAATCTGCTGCAAGGAATGTAGGACTTTGGGTTTCTCGTTATATGGGGATATCAATGTTCCTTGCTTTGACTGGAGCGTTCTTTACTCTTATTTATTCTCCATTAAAACAGTTAATTGGAGGAACTCCTAAAGAATTATGGCCAGAATCATGGACTGAACAAAAGAATGGAGTATATACTAAACCTATGATTTACCAAGCAATTTGTGTAATAATAATGATTGCAGTAGTATCATTTGGTGGGGATAGCGCACAACAATTTTTCCAAATTTTAGTTTCCATGACAAATGTTTCTTTGACTTTACCTTATTTCTTTATCGCTTATTCATTCTTAGCATTTAGAAAGAATGAGAATATAGAAAGACCTTTTGTAAAATTTAAAACTTATTCAACAGTTAAAGTTGTTGTTGCTATTACTTGTTTTATAGTTGGTTTCGCAAACTTATTTACAGTTATTGAACCAGCTATCTCCAAGGGTGATTTTAAAACAACTATAATGTCAATTGCAGGACCATTGTTATTTACTTTAATTGCATTATATCTTTACAGAAGAATGGAAAATTCAAAGGAAATAGAAAAATAAAATATGAAATATAAAAAACGGCAAATGAAAATTTGTCGTTTTTTGATGTATTTATTAAAAGCATAGAATTCTATGCTTTTTTCTTTAAAATAGGTGATATTCTTTTATATAATAAGGATGTTACTATTGAAGTAACGGCTGTTTTAACTAAGTTAAAAGGTAGTACTGAAAATACCATTAATGTAAAATAACTTTTTACAAGTGGATTTATTTTAGAAATCGCACTGACAAAAGTGTTCAAGTCAATTTTTAATAATTTTGCATAAAGTGGGAAAATTATAAAATAATTGCTCAAAGTTGCAACTATAGACATTGAAATGCTTCCTATAGCAAGTCCTAATAGAGCTGACTTTTTACTTTTGTTATGTTTATAGATAAGTGCAGTTGTCAATACGAATGCTGATGAAACAATTAAATTTGAAAGTTCTCCAACATAAAAAGTTTTTGTCCCATTAATTACAATATTTAATAATATTTTTATGCAAACAATTAAGAATCCTGCTAATGGTCCCATTGCAAATCCTCCGATTAATGCAGGAAGCTCTGCAATATCCAATTCCAAAAATGTAGGTGAAAAAGGTAGAGGAACTTTAATTAACATTAAAAGCACAGATATTGATGCAAGAATTGCAATTTTTGTAATCTCTGAAATACCGAATTTTTTGTTATTCATAATAACCTCCTAAAAATTTAGCAAAAAAAAATGCCATCTTTAGGGCATAAATTTTTCTTCTTTCATCCAGACTTTAACTGTCGGTATTGGAATTTCACCAATTCAGCATAATGCTCGCAGACTTTACTGCCGGTGAGGAAACTACCCTCGCCCTGAAGATAGATTGAGTATATCATAAATAATAAGCATTGTCAATAAAAGAACAATTATTTAAAGATATATCCTTAAAATAAGGTTATATTATTTTATAAAAAAAGATTTTTTATTCAATTGGCTAATAAATAATATAAATTCAATGTTTTATTATAAATTTTCGTTATGAATAAGGACTTTCAATTAATATTTCTAATTTTACTAGTAAAAAAATATGTGATATAATACAAATATGAAACACAAGTTAATGTATTTGACTAAATGATAATTAAAAATTCTAATTATATTGGAGGTGAAGCTGAAAACAGTCAGATACATAGTTAAAAAGTTATTTTATCATAGAATTTCTTGAAAAATATCTAAAATATTAAAAGAAAAAATAAGGAGATATGATTAAATATCAAAAAAGATTATGGAAAATTTGAGAGAAGAAATTTTAGAGCTTAGGCGAAATGCTTTTGTAGAGACGATAATGGGTTTAGATAGTGAAAAATACATAATAGGATACTTGGGGAGAACCGTTCCGAAAGAAATATTTTACGGTTTTGACTTGGTGCCTCTACCTTTAGACGGAGTAGATAAATACATATTGGAATATTCGAATGAAAAAGATTTGTGTAGCATAGTTGATTCAACTCTTACTTATGCTATAACTAAAAAATGCCCTTTACTTTATAATGCAAAACTAATAGTTGTAGATAATTCCTGTCCTTTGCTTTTGAAAATATTAAAAGATAATTTTAAGGATAAGATTTTTTTCTATGACGGAAATTTAGAAAATTTAAAAGATATAGTAGGGGAAGTCTATAAGCGAGATTTTTCTGAAAAATTATTCTTAAAAGCCATTGAATTATCTAAAAATATTTCTTCAAAATTGGAAAGTCTTTCAAAAACCGATATTGACTCCAGATTTTTATATGAAGTTGAATTTTATACTCAATTTATTTTCTCTTTGGAAGAAAAAAATAATATGATTGATAGGGTTATATCTAATTTTAAAGATGTAGATAAAAAAAGACAAAAGTTATATGTTCCAAGAGCTATTCAGATTTTGGACGATATAGATAAAAAATATAAGGACTATCAAATCATAGAAAATTTTTGTCTTGGAGAAGTTTTTAAAACTTATAAAAGTAGTGGATACGAGTTTTTAAAAGAGAAGTATAATAATAAAAAAGTAGAGAAATTAGATATTTTATTTCAAGATTGTCCCTATGATAATAAATAAAAATTTATTTTAGGAGGCAAAAATGGCTGATTATAGAAAAATGTGGGAAGATTTGAATATGGATGTTGATACTCATGATATTTTATGCGAAGTTTTACCTGTAGCATTTGGGGATGTTTTTTTAAGTCAAGAAAACAGACCTGAAAGTATGGACTATTTTAATATGGTAGTTGCAGAAATTCATGGGATTAGACCTGCAGAACTTATTGAATTTCAAAAGAAGGGCGGAAAAGTTGTAGGTTCTTTTTGTATCCATGTTCCAGATGAAGTGGTAGTTGCAGCAGGGGCTATTGCAACAGGACTATGCAGTGGATCTCAATTTTGGGTTCCGGGCGGAGAAAAAGTACTTCCAACATCTACTTGTCCATTAATAAAAGCATCTTTAGGAGCAAGATTTGACAGAACTTGTCCATTCTTTAGAATTGCTAACCTTTTCGTTGGAGAAACAACTTGTGATGGAAAGAAAAAAGCTTGGGAAATTTTGGCAAAAGATGCTCCAATGTATATAATGGATATTCCACAAATGAAGAGAGAAAAAGACTTTGTTAAGTGGAAAGAAGAAATACAAGGCTATATGGCTGAATTAGAAAAATTGACTGGAAATAAGATTACAGAAGAAAGCCTTAGAAATGCTATTGTAACTATAAATAATAAGCGAAGGGCATTACAAAGGTTAAATAGCTTTAGAAAACTTAAAAATGTACCTGTTTCAGGAAGAGATGTACTACTTATTACACAAATAGCATTTTATGATGATCCTGTAAGATTTACAGCTCAGGTAAATAGACTTTGTGATGAACTTGAAGAAAGAGCAAAGAATAATGTAAGTGTATTTAAAAAAGATGCAAAGAGAATATTGTTGACTGGTACCCCACTTTCAATTCCAAACTGGAAAATTCATCAAATAGTTGAAAATATCGGGGGAATGATTGTCTGTGAAGAAATGTGTACAGGTAATAGATATTCTGAACATTTGGTAGATGAAAATGGAAAGACAATGGATGAAATGGTTGAAAATCTAACTCGTAGATATTTAGGAAATATAAACTGTGCATGTTTTACTCCAAATACTGAAAGAGTTGATGATATAATCAGATTGGTTAAAGAATATAATATTGATGGTGTCATTGATATAAACCTAAAGTTCTGTACACTTTACGATACTGAGGGAACAATAGTTGAAAAAGCCTTGAAAGAAGCTAAAATTCCTGTTCTTGGAATCGAAACAGACTATACGGATGCAGATAGCGAACAATTAAAAACAAGAATTGGTGCATTCATAGAGATGTTAAGCTAATGCTATATTATATTTTTTTTAAAGATACAAAAAGCGGTCAGAATCTTTATCAATTAATGAAACAAAATGGAATAAAATGTACAATAGCACCAACTCCTAAAACAGAAGATCACTGTTGTGGAATAAGCATTTTATTCTATAATATTGAAGATAAACCATTAATTGAAAAGTTGATTTTAGAAAATGGTATCGAGATTTTAAAATTTTACGAAAAAGAGAAAGATATAAATCCTAATCGAATGAAATTTTGTTAAAAAGAAAAACCCTGCTTGGATTATTACAAGTTAAGGGTTTTTCTTTTGTCTATGGGAATTTCATTGTTTAGAGGACATGAGCTTTTCAGAATATTTTTATCAAATAATACAATTGCCACATCAGACTTACTATTGGTTACAAGTAAATAAAGCTATAGATAGATTGGCTTTGCTTGAGTTGATATATAAAGAATAGTTGTTTAATAGCTTGACGTGAACAGTAAATAAACTTAAAAAAGTACTAAATCCCAAAGAAAGATAAAATGCTTTGAGGATTGGTTTATCTATGATATAATAATTACAGATGTATTTTAGATTTATTTTGAAATAGGAAGGTATAAAATGAAAAAGATATATATTATAGGCTTAGTTATAATTTTAATAGGAGGTGTTTTTATGGCTTTTAGTTTAAATGGAAACAGAGCAAAGCATAAAGAAGAATTTAGAGAAAGACAAGAGAGGCTTGTACTATATTTTATAAATAACTACGAATTAGCAAATGGTGATGAAATTAAAGAAATAAAAGTTTTAAGTTTAACAAAAAGTAATATGACAGGGTATTGGGATTGTGATTTTTTAGTAAATGGAAAATATTATGCTAATGTTTCTGAAAGTTCTAGCACAAAGAAAATTGATGGTGCTAGATATCAAAGTGGAGAATTCAAAAGAATAAAACCACCCAAAAACCATACAAAAATAGAAGCAAATATAGAATATTTAGAGGATTAGTTTATGAGTGATGTAAAGATTACAGATTTTGATTATAAAGAAATTTCAAAGGAAGTTTACAAAGTACGAATAAATAAACCGGGTACTAATACACCTGTAAAAAAGGGAGCTTTAATTGAAAAAGCAGATAATGAATTCCAAGTCTTAGAAGTAGTAGACCATAAAAATGGAATGCAAGCAATGGCAGTTGCTCCAATAAAAAATGGAAAAGTGGATACAAAACATATTGTAATAGCTTATGCGGGAACGGATGAATGGAATGATATTGAAACAGATGCTCAAATGATAGGATTTGGAAACACAGAGACACTGAATACAAGTTTTGGTTCAGGCAAATATAGTGAAATCCATGATGCTCAATCAAAGACTGCATTAGAATTTGCAGATAAGATAAAAGCAGAATATCCAGATTCTATAATAACTA